>NZ_JAGMUE010000053.1:0-38599 GCF_019049165.1 Streptomyces sp. AC627_RSS907 | reverse complement strand
GGGGTGGGACTGGCCTGGATCGGCGGGATGATCTACACGATCGCCGGGTGGGCGGGATAGGGCGGGGCGTCAGCGGGGCGCGATCACCCGGAAGGGGGTCCCTCGCCGCCCGCAGGCGTTGGGTCGGCCCGTCGCCCGTCGCCCGTCGCCCGTCGCCCGTCGCCCGTCGCCCGTCGCCCGTCGTTCGTCGTTCGTTGCCCGTCGACCGTCGCCGTCGACCTGACCGGCGGCGGGCTGCTCAAGACACACCGGACAACCCAAGTCACCCCAAGACATCCCAAGACACTCAGGACGCCCCTGGCACCGTCCGTCGGCCGTCCCGTCGGCCCTCCACGGGCCCCACAGCGCGCGCCGTCACCGGTGGCCGGGGCTAGCGTGAGGAGAGCCGAGCCCGACGACGAGCCCGCCCCCAAGGACTGAGCGCTTGCTCGCCGGGTCTTGTGCCGAGTGGAGCACGTTCTTAGCATCACGGGTGTTACATCAGTTGTGTCACAGAGCTGGGGGCTCGATGACAGAGGCGAAGACGCCGGGTGACGGCCCGCTCCGCGGCGTGCGCGTGGTCGAACTGGCCGGCATCGGCCCCGGCCCCTTCGCCGCCATGCTCCTCGCCGACCTGGGAGCCGACGTCGTCCGGGTCGACCGCCCCACCGGTCCCGGACTCGCGCTCGATCCCGCCCACGACGTCACCAACCGCAACAAGCGCTCGGTGATCGTCGACCTCAAGTCACCCGACGGACCCGACCGGGTCCTGGACCTCGCCGCACGCGCCGACGTCCTGATCGAGGGGTACCGCCCCGGCGTCGCCGAACGCCTCGGCGTCGGCCCCGCCCCCTGCCACGCCCGCAACCCCCGCCTGGTCTACGGCCGCATGACCGGCTGGGGCCAGGACGGCCCGCTGGCCCGGCACGCCGGACACGACATCGGGTACATCGCGCTCACCGGCACCCTCGGCATGATCGGCGCCCCCGACGGACCGCCGGCCGTCCCGGCCAACCTGCTCGGCGACTACGCGGGCGGCTCCCTCTACCTGGTCGTCGGCGTCCTCGCCGCCCTGCACCACGCGCGTGCGACCGGCACCGGCCAGGTCGTGGACGCCGCCATCGTCGACGGCGCCGCCCACCTCTCCGCGATGATCCACGGCATGCTCGCGGCCGGCGGCTGGCAGGACCGACGCGGCGCCAACCTCCTCGACGGCGGCTGCCCGTTCTACGGCACCTACGAGACCGCCGACGGCCGGCACATGGCGGTCGGCGCCCTGGAACCGCAGTTCTACGCCGAGTTCACCAAGCTCCTCGGCATCGCGGACCAGGCACCCGCCCGCGACGACACGGCCCGCTGGGGCGAGCTGCGCGAGGCGATCGCCGCCCGCTTCAAGGCCCGTACCCGGGACGAGTGGACGGCCGTCTTCGAGGGCTCCGACGCCTGTGTGGCGCCCGTCCTGTCGCTCCGCGAGGCCCCGCACCACCCGCACCTCGCCGCCCGCGGCACCTTCACCGACCACGGCGGCATCACCCAGCCGGCCCCCGCGCCCCGTTTCTCCGCGACGCCCACCACCGTCCGCACCGGACCCGCCCGGCCGGGCGCCGACCGCGAGGCCGTGGCCCGCGACTGGGACCTGCCCGAGCCCCCGGCCGATGCCCCGAAACCCCCAGTGGACAACCCTCAGTGAAAGGCCTGCCAGTGACCACCGAAGCGTACGTGTACGACGCGATCCGCACCCCGCGCGGACGCGGCAAGGCGAACGGCGCCCTGCACGGCACGAAGCCCGTCGACCTGGTCGTCGGCCTCATCCACGAGATCCGCGCCCGCTTCCCGGGCCTCGACCCGGCCGCCGTCGACGACATCGTGCTCGGCGTCGTCGGCCCCGTCGGTGACCAGGGCTCCGACATCGCCCGCATCGCCGCCATCGCCGCGGGTCTGCCGGACACCGTGGCGGGCGTCCAGGAGAACCGCTTCTGTGCCTCCGGTCTGGAGGCCGTCAACCTGGCCGCCGCCAAGGTGCGCTCCGGGTGGGAGGACCTGGTCCTCGCGGGCGGCGTCGAGTCCATGTCCCGGGTGCCGATGGCCTCGGACGGCGGCGCCTGGTTCAACGACCCGATGACCAACCTCGCCACCAACTTCGTCCCCCAGGGCATCGGCGCCGACCTGATCGCCACCATCGAGGGCTTCTCGCGCCGTGACGTCGACGAGTACGCGGCCCTCTCCCAGGAGCGCGCGGCCACCGCCTGGAAGGAGAACCGCTTCGAGCGCTCCGTCGTGCCCGTGAAGGACCGTGCCGGCCTCACCGTCCTCGACCACGACGAGCACCTGCGCCCCGGCACCACCGCCGACTCCCTCGCGAAGCTCAAGCCCTCCTTCGCCGACATCGGCGAACTCGGCGGCTTCGACGCCGTGGCCCTGCAGAAGTACCACTGGGTCGAGAAGATCGACCACGTCCACCACGCGGGCAACTCCTCCGGCATCGTGGACGGCGCCTCCCTGGTCGCCATCGGCTCCAAGGAGGTCGGCGACCGCCACGGCCTCACCCCGCGCGCCCGGATCGTCTCCGCGGCCGTCTCCGGATCCGAGCCCACCATCATGCTCACCGGCCCCGCCCCGGCCACCCGCAAGGCCCTCGCCAAAGCCGGGCTGACCATCGACGACATCGACCTCGTCGAGATCAACGAGGCGTTCGCGGCGGTCGTCCTGCGCTTCGTCAAGGACATGGGCCTGTCCCTGGACAAGGTCAACGTCAACGGCGGCGCCATCGCGCTGGGCCACCCCCTCGGCGCCACCGGAGCGATGATCCTCGGCACGCTCGTCGACGAGCTGGAGCGCCAGGACAAGCGCTACGGCCTCGCCACCCTGTGCGTGGGCGGCGGCATGGGCATCGCCACGATCGTCGAGCGCGTCTGACATTCCCCGCGGAAGCGGGCCCGAGCCTTCTGACTTCTACGGAGACCCCGTCATGACCGAGAGCACCACCATCCGCTGGGAACAGGACGACACCGGCGTCGTCACCCTCGTCCTCGACGACCCCGACCAGTCCGCGAACACGATGAACCAGGCGTTCCGCGAGTCCCTGGCGGTGATCACCGACCGCCTGGAGGCCGAGAAGGACTCGATCCGCGGCATCGTCGTCACCTCCGCCAAGAAGACCTTCTTCGCCGGCGGCGACCTGCGCGACCTGATCCGCGTCACCCCCGAGACCGCCCAGGACCTCTTCGACGGCGGCATGGCGATCAAACGGAACCTGCGCCGCATCGAGACCCTCGGCAAGCCGGTCGTCGCCGCGATGAACGGCGCCGCCCTCGGCGGCGGCTACGAGATCGCCCTCGCCTGCCACCACCGCGTCGCCCTGGACGCCCCCGGCTCCAAGATCGGCTGCCCCGAGGTCACCCTCGGCCTGCTCCCCGGAGGCGGCGGCGTCGTCCGCACCGTCCGGATGCTCGGCATCACCGACGCCCTGCTGAAGGTCCTCCTCCAGGGCACCCAGTACAACCCGCGCCGCGCCCTGGAGAACGGCCTGGTCGACGAGGTCGCCGAGACCCGCGAGGACATGCTCGCCAAGGCCCGCGCCTTCATCGACGCCCACCCCGAGTCCGCGCAGCCCTGGGACAGGCCCGGCCACCGCATCCCCGGCGGCACCCCCGCCCACCCCAAGTTCGCGGCCAACCTGCCCGCCTTCCCCGCCAACCTGCGCAAGCAGACGAACGGCGCCCCCTACCCGGCGCCGCGGGCCATCATGGCCGCCGCCGTCGAGGGGTCCCAGGTCGACTTCGAGACCGCCCAGGTCATCGAGGCCCGCTACTTCGTGGAGCTGGCCGCGGGGCAGACCGCCAAGAACATGATCCAGGCGTTCTTCTTCGACCTCCAGGCCGTCAACTCCGGCGCCAACCGCCCGCAGGGCATCGAGCCCCGCCAGGTCCGCAGGGTCGCCGTCCTCGGCGCCGGCATGATGGGCGCCGGCATCGCCTACTCGTGCGCCCGCGCGGGCATCGACGTCGTCCTGAAGGACGTCTCCCTGGAGGCGGCCGTCAAGGGCAAGGGGTACTCCGAGAAGCTGTGCGCCAAGGCCGTCGCCAAGGGCCGTACGACCCGGGAGAAGGCCGACGCGCTGCTCGCCCGGATCACGCCCACCGCCGAGGCCGCCGACCTCGCCGGCTGCGACGCGGTCATCGAGGCCGTCTTCGAGGACACCTCCCTGAAGCACAAGGTCTTCCAGGAGATCCAGAACGTCGTCGCCCCCGACGCGCTGCTCTGCTCCAACACCTCCACGCTCCCCATCACGGCGCTGGCCGAGGGCGTCGAACGGCAGGCCGACTTCATCGGGCTGCACTTCTTCTCACCCGTCGACAGGATGCCGCTCGTCGAGATCATCAAGGGCGAGCGGACGGGTGACGAGGCGCTGGCCCGCGCCTTCGACCTGGTGCGGCAGATCAGCAAGACGCCGATCGTCGTCAACGACTCGCGCGGCTTCTTCACCTCCCGGGTCATCGGCCACTTCATCAACGAGGGCGTGGCGATGGTCGGCGAGGGCGTCGAGCCCGCCTCCGTGGAGCAGGCCGCCGCACAGGCCGGCTACCCGGCCAAGGTGCTCTCCCTGATGGACGAGCTGACGCTCACCCTGCCGCGCAAGATCCGGGCCGAGACCAGGCGGGCCGTGGAGGAGGCGGGCGGCACGTGGACCGCGCACCCCGCCGAGGCCGTCATCGACCGCATGGTGGACGAGTTCGAGCGCCCCGGCCGCAGCGGGGGCGCCGGGTTCTACGACTACGGGGACGACGGCAGGCGGACCCGCCTCTGGCCCGGCCTGCGGGAACACTTCACCAAGCCCGGGTACGAGATCCCGTTCCGGGACATGCAGGAGCGGATGCTCTTCTCCGAGGCGCTGGACACCGTCCGGCTGCTGGAGGAAGGCGTGCTGACCTCCGTCGCCGACGCCAACATCGGCTCCGTCCTCGGCATCGGCTTCCCCGGCTGGACCGGCGGCGTCCTCCAGTACATCAACGGCTACGAGGGAGGCCTGCCCGGCTTCGTCGCCCGTGCCCGCGAACTCGCCGGCCGCTACGGCGAGCGCTTCACGCCGCCCGCGCTGCTGGTGGAGAAGGCGGACAAGGGGGAGGTCTTCACCGACGGCCGCTGAGCCGCCGGATCACTCACCGGCCTCCCCGTCCATCCACACCCGCAGCTCCTCCCGCAGCGACCGCTGGAAGGTGGTCAGCAGCGCCTGCACCACGAGGGGGTGCATGTGGGCGGACAGGGACCGCACGTCCCGCGCGTCACGTTCGGCGACCGCGTCGCGCAGCAGCCGCGACAGGTCCCGGGCGGCCGCGCGGGAGTGCTCCAGGAGAGCCGTACGGGCGGCGAGGACCGTGTCGGGGGACAGGGGGACGTCGAGCAGTCCGACGCCGAGGCGGAGCAGCCCGGTGTCGACGCGGTAGGCGTCCTCCGCGTCCCCGTCCCGGGTGACGATGTCCATCGCCGCCAGCCGCTCGACCTCCTCGTCGGTGAGCGGGCGGCCCGCCCGCCGGCCCAGCTCCTCCCGGGTGACCCTCTCCACCGCCTCCGGCGCCCAGGAGGCCACCACCGCGCGGTGCAGCGCGAGGCCGTGGGCGTTCAGGTCCGGCGGCAACTGCCCCAGGTACCGCTCGATCGCGGCCAGCGTCATGCCCTGGTGCTGCAACTCCTCGATCAGCGCCAGCCGGGCCAGGTGCTCCCCGCCGTAGCGGCCCACCCGGCGCGGGCCGATCGCCGGCGGCGGCAGCAGGCCCCTGGTGCCGTAGAAGCGGACCGTGCGCACCGTGACGCCGGCCCGCGCGGCCAGCTCGTCGATCGTGAGGGTCGGCTCCTCGGTGTCGGTCGTCGTCATGTGCAGCAGTATCGCTGTCCCACCAATGCTGTGACACCTGCTCTGACACCTCTTGTGCATCACGTGGAGACGGCCGAGGGATCCTGTGAGAAGTCACGCTCTGTGACATGAGCCACCGCGTAGGAACGCTGTGTCGTGGGAAGGTGCTGCCTTGGCTTGTGCCGCGAAGGGTGGTGCGGGCCTAGTCACTGTACGGACGACCCGGGCGCACCCTGCCCGGGCGCACCAGAGAGTGGAACCACCCGTGAGCAAGGACGCCGTCGACACGGCACAGGTCGCCGCCCACCCCCAGGCGACCGGGACCATCCCCGCGGACGCGGGCGACGCCGGTTACAGCAAGGACCTCAAGGCCCGCCACGTCAACATGATCGCGATCGGCGGGGCGATCGGCACCGGCCTCTTCCTCGGTGCCGGCGGGCGCCTGCGCGACGCGGGCCCGGCGCTCGCGATCGCCTACCTCGTCTGCGGCGTCTTCGCCTTCTTCGTCGTCAGGGCGCTCGGCGAGCTGGTGCTCTACCGGCCCTCCTCCGGGTCCTTCGTGTCGTACGCGCGCGAGTTCCTCGGGGAGAAGGGCGCCTACGTCGCCGGCTGGATGTACTTCCTGAACTGGTCGACGACCGGAATCGCCGACATCACCGCGATCGCGCTGTACACGCACTACTGGAGCATGTTCACGAGCATCCCGCAGTGGGTGCTCGCCCTGATCGCCCTCGCGGTGGTCCTGGCCGTGAACCTGATCTCGGTCAAGATATTCGGCGAGATGGAGTTCTGGTTCGCGATCGTCAAGGTCGCCACCCTGGTCGGCTTCATGCTGATCGGCATCTTCCTGCTGGCGACCCAGCACGACGTGGGCGGCCACACGCCGGGCCTGAGCATGATCATCGACCACGGCGGCGTGCTCCCGCACGGCGTGCTGCCCGTCGTCCTCGTGATGCAGGGCGTGATCTTCGCGTACGCCGCGCTGGAGCTGGTGGGCGTCGCCGCCGGCGAGACCGCCGAGCCGGAGAAGGTCGTCCCCCGCGCGGTGAACTCGATCATGTGGCGCGTCGCCCTGTTCTACGTCGGCTCGGTCGTCCTGCTCGCCCTGCTGCTGCCGAGCTCGCTCTACTCCGGTGACCAGAGCCCGTTCGTCACCGTCCTGTCCAAGATCGGCGTCCCGGCGGCCGGTGACGTGATGAACCTCGTGGTCCTGACGGCCGCGATGTCGTCCCTGAACTCCGGTCTCTACTCCACCGGCCGCATCCTGCGCTCCATGGCGATGGCGGGCTCCGCGCCCAGGTTCACCCGGGTGATGAGCCGCAGCCAGGTCCCCTACGGCGGCATCCTGCTGACCTGCGGCATCTGCGTCCTCGGCGTGGGCCTGAACTACCTGGTGCCGAGCCAGGCCTTCGAGATCGTGCTGAACGTCGCCTCCCTGGGCATCATCAGCACCTGGGTGATCATCATGATCTGCCACCTGATCTTCGTCCGCCGGGCGCGCGCGGGCCTGGTCGCCCGGCCGCACTTCCGCCTGCCCGGCAGCCCGGTCACGGAGATCGCCACGATCGCCTTCCTGCTGGCCTGTCTCGGCATGATGTGGAACGACCCCGAGGTCGGCCGCAAGACCCTGCTGCTGGTCCCGGTGATCGCGCTCCTGCTGGTCGCCGGCTGGTTCGGCGTCCGCCGCCGCGTGGCGCAGAACGCCGAGCAGGAGCTGTCCGGGCTGACGAAGGAGTAGCGGCCCGGGACCACTGTCAGTGGTGACCCGTACGGTGGCGTCATGTCGGAGATCAGGTATGTCCGGGGTGACGCCACCGTTCCGCCGGTCAAGGGCGTCAAGGTGATCGCCCACGTCTGCAACGACATCGGCGGCTGGGGCAAGGGCTTCGTGCTGGCCCTGTCGCGCCGCTGGCCGGAGCCGGAGGCGGCCTACCGCGCCTGGCACCGCGACCGCGCGTCGAACGACTTCGGGCTGGGCGCGGTCCAGTTCGTCCGGGTCGAGCCGTACGTCTGGGTGGCCAACATGATCGGCCAGCGCGGCATCAGAACCGGCAGCAAGGGCGCTCCCGTCCGCTACGAGGCGATCGACAGGGCGCTGGGCCGCCTCGCCGACAGGGCGACCGAGCTGAACGCGTCCGTGCACATGCCCCGCATAGGCTGCGGCCTGGCCGGCGGCAAGTGGTCCCGCGTCGAGCCCCTCGTCACCGAGCGCCTGGCGCGGCGAGGCGTCCCCGTGACGGTCTACGACCACGGGGACGCCGCCTGACCTGCCGGTCAGTGCTTGTGCTCGTGCTCGTGCACGTTGTTCGTCGCGGCGATCTTCCGCCACGACCGGGGCCGCACCGGAGTGTCCGACGCCTTGGCGAGGGACGCCGCGCGCGCCGCCGGAGCGTCCGGCTTCGACGGCTGGAACAGCCAGGTGTCGAACAGCGCGCCCAGCGGCCTGCCGGACACCTCCTCGGCGTAGCGCCGGAAGTCGGCGACGGACGCGTTGCCGTGGGCGTACCGCTGCGGCCAGCCCTTCAGGACCTCGAAGAAGGCCTCGTCGCCGATCTCGTTGCGCAGGGCCTGGACCGCCAGCGCGCCCCGGTCGTAGACCGCGATGTGGAACTGGTTCTCCGGGCCGGGGTCACCGGGCCGCACCGTCCAGAACGGGTCGTCGGCCGGGTGCGAGGCGTACACGTAGTCGGCCAGCTCCTGCGCCGTGCCCTCGCCCTCGTGCTCGGACCACAGCCACTGGGCGTACCGGGCGAAGCCCTCGTTGATCCAGATGTCCTTCCAGTCGCGCACCGACACCAGGTCGCCGTACCACTGGTGGGCCAGCTCGTGGACGACGACGGAGACGTTCGAGCCGTTCGCGAACTGCCGCGGGCTGTAGAACGGCCGGGTCTGCGTCTCCAGCGCGTACCCGGTGTCCGTGTTCGGCACGTAACCGCCGAGCGCGTTGTAGGGGTAGGGCCCGAAGTACCCGGTCAGCCAGTCGGCGACCTCGCCGGTCCGCTCCACGCTGGCCCGCGCCGCGCCGTCGTGCGCGCCGAGGTCCTTGCTGTAGGCGTTGACGACCGGGATGCCGCTCTCGGTCGTACCGGTGGTGAGGTCGAACCTCCCGACCGCCAGCGTGGCGAGGTAGGTGGCCTGCGGCTTGTCGGACCGCCAGTTGAACCGGGTCCAGCCGAGCCGCGAGCTCGCCGACTGGAGCGTGCCGTTGGAGATGGCCTGGGTGCCGTCCGGAACCTGGACCGACACGTCGTAGGTGGCCTTGTCGAGCGGGTGGTCGTTGCTGGGGAACCACCACCAGGCGGCCTCGGGCTCGTTCGCGGCGACGCCGCCGTCCGGGGTGCGGTGCCAGCTGGTGAAGCCGTACGCCTCCTCGGAGGACGGCACGCCGCTGTAGCGCACCACGACGGTGACGGGCGTGCCCTTGCGCAGCGGGCTCTTCGGAGTGATCTCCAGCTCGTGCTCGCCGGAGGTCGTGAACGACGCCCGGGCGCCGTTCACCCGCACCTCGCCGACGTCCAGCAGGAAGTCCAGGTTGAACCGCGACAGGTCCTGGGTGGTGCGGGCCAGGATCGTCGCCGTCCCCTCCAGCCGGTCCGTGGCCGGCTGGTACTTCAGCCGCAGGTCGTAGTGGGAGACGTCGTAGCCGCCGTTGCCGTAGGCCGGGTAGTAGGGGTCGCCGATGCCCGGAGCGCCGGGGGAGTGGGCCGCCGCCGACGCCGGGATCGCCAGCATGAGGCAGGCGGCGCCCAGCGCGCCCGGCACGATGATTCTGCGGTGCACGAAAGCTCCAAGTCGTAGGGGCACGAGGTCTGTTCGAAGCCTATGCGGCCCCGGTGCGCACAGTCATGTCCACGGCCACTCGTGTCACACGATCGCCATTCGGCCGTCATGACACACCCGCGCCCTCTTCTGCACGGCAATTGACCGATGTACCGTCCCGCGCATGCCGACACGCATGCGCCCCACGATCTGGAGACCGCTCGCGACGGCGGCCACGGCCGCTCTCATGGCGACCCTCCTCACGCCCGTCGCGACGGCCCGCCCCGCGCCGCGCCAGAGCGAACCCGTCCACTCCTACGAAGACGCCGTCCGCGAGGCCGTCTGGGTGGACACCGGGTACGACGGGAACGGCGACGGCGAGGACGACCGCGTCGCCGTCGACATCGTCCGGCCCCGCGAACCCGCACGGCAGGGCCGGAAGATCCCCGTCATCATGGACGCCAGCCCGTACTACTCCTGCTGCGGGCGCGGCAACGAGAGCCAGAAGAAGACGTACGACGCGGACGGCGACGTCGATCAGATGCCGCTGTACTACGACAACTACTTCGTGCCGCGCGGCTACGCCTTCGTCGGCGTCGACCTGGCCGGCACCAACCGCTCCGACGGCTGCGTCGACGTGGGCGGACGCTCCGACGTCCAGTCCGCGAAGGCCGTCGTCGACTGGCTGAACGGCCGTGCGAAGGCGTACACCACCCGCACCGGCACCGAGCGTGCCGAGGCGAGCTGGACCAACGGCAGGACCGGCATGATCGGCAAGAGCTGGGACGGCACCATCGCGGGCGGCGTCGCCGCCACCGGCGTGGAGGGCCTGGAGACCATCGTCCCGATCGCCGCCATCTCCTCCTGGTACGACTACTACTTCAGCCAGGGCGCCCCGCTCTACGGCTCGGGCCCCGACTGGCTCTCCGACTACGTCAACAGCCCCGAGGCCCGCGCCACGTGCGACGCCGTGCAGCAGAAGCTCGTCGACGGCGCCCCGCGCACCGGCGACTGGACGAAGCTGTGGACCGAGCGCGACTACGTCAAGGCCGCGAGCAAGGTGAAGGCGAGCGTCTTCCTCGTCCACGGCATGCAGGACCTCAACGTCCGCATGCAGCACGTCGGCCCGTGGTGGAACGCCCTCGCGAAGCACGGCGTCGACCGCAAGATCTGGCTCTCCCAGACCGGCCACGTCGACCCCTTCGACTTCCGCCGCACCGAGTGGGTCGAGACCCTGCACCGCTGGTTCGACCACGAACTCCTCGGTTACGACAACGGCATCGACCGCGAGCCCATGGCCGACATCGAACGCCGGCCCGACCAGTGGGAGACGTCCGAGAGCTGGCCGCCGCGTGGCACGGCCACCGCGACCCTGCGCCCCGGCGAGGGCGACCGGCCGGGCGTCGGCACCCTCGGCCTGCGCCGGGGTCACGGCACCGAGACCCTCACCGACGACCCGGCGCTGGGCGAGACCGACTGGGCCGCGCACATCGACAGGCCGACACCGGAGAAGGCCGGTTTCGTCACCGGCCCGCTCACCCGCGACCTGCGCCTGTCCGGCGCCACCGAGGTCACCGTCACCGCGCGCTCCAGCACACCGACGGCCCACCTCTCCGCCGTGCTCGTCGACCTCGGCCCCGACACCATTCGCGACTACGCGGCCCCGGGCGAGGGCATCACCACCCTCACGAACCGCACCTGCTGGGGCCCGAGCACCCCCGGTGACAGCTCCTGCTACAAGGAGACGGCGGCGAAGACCGCCGACGTGGACCACACGGTCGTCAGCCGGGGGTGGGCCGACCTCGGCAACCACGCGTCCAAGTGGCAGGGCCGCCCGCTCACCCCGGGCAAGGCGTACACCCTCACCCTGGACCTGGGGGCCACCGACCACGTCGTCCCGGCCGGCCACCGGCTCGCGCTCGTCGTCGCGGGCACCGACAAGGACCTCATCGACCCGCCCTCCGACACGCCGACACTCACCGTGGACCTCTCCCGCACCTCGGCACGCGTACCGTTCGTCGGCGGCACCGCCGCGTTCGCCGAGGCCACCGCCGGTACGGCGACCGTCGCTCCCGCCCCCGCGCCGCTCGACGGCGTGTCCGCGCCGCACACGGCTCACCGCGTACCGGAGGGAGCCCGATGAACCCGCCGCGCGCCCCGTACCCGGAGGCCGCGGAGGCACGCGCTCCACACGGGGTCCCGGTGCGCCGGACGGGGGAAGCCGCCCGTGTACCGCCCCTCCTGGACCAGCGCGCGGCGTGCCACCCGACGGAGGGAACCCCCGACACCCGTCGTTGAGCAGGCGTGTTCTGCGTCACACGTGGTAAGGGCTTGGCGGAGAACTCTTTCCGGCCTCACCGACTTGAAAGGTGCCGCCTGTGACGCAGGACCGACCGAGCGACGAGGAACACCACGAGAGAGGCACGCTGCCGGGATCGGAAGCGGGCCTGCCCGGACAGGAGACCGAGCCCCGGACCGACCGCGTCGTCTTCGGCGTCACGGCCGTACTGACCGTCGCCTTCGTCGTCTGGGGCGCGGCCGCCACCGACTCGCTGGAGGACGCCTCCAGCAGCATGCTCGGCGGCCTGATGCACAACGGCGGCTGGGCGTTCATGCTGGCCGCCTCCGGATTCGTCGTCTTCGCCCTCTGGCTCGCGGCCAGCCGCTACGGCCGCATCCACCTCGGTGCCGAGGGCGAGGAACCCGAGTTCCGCACGGTGTCCTGGGTCGCCATGATGTTCAGCGCGGGCATGGGCATCGGCCTGATGTTCTACGGCGTCAGCGAGCCACTGGCCCACTACACGACGGCCCCGCCGGGAACCACCCCGGCCGACTCCGGCGAACGCATGGAGACGGCCATGGCCACCACCCTCTTCCACTGGACGCTCCACCCGTGGGCGATCTAC
The DNA here is from genome assembly GCF_019049165.1 of Streptomyces sp. AC627_RSS907. Taxonomy (NCBI): domain Bacteria; kingdom Bacillati; phylum Actinomycetota; class Actinomycetes; order Kitasatosporales; family Streptomycetaceae; genus Streptomyces; species Streptomyces sp. AC627_RSS907. Next base: position 26,104 of record NZ_JAGMUE010000053.1, on the reverse strand, counting down.
GCGGTGGTCGGCCTCGGCATCGCCTACAGCACCTTCCGCAGGCGCCGCCGGCAGACCATCAGCGCCGTGTTCACCCCGCTCATCGGCGAGAAGAACGCGAGCGGCGTCGGTGGCCGGGTCATCGACATACTGGCGATCATCGCGACGGTCTTCGGCTCCGCGGCCTCCCTCGGCCTCGGCGCGCTCCAGATCGGCTCCGGCATGCGGGAGCTGGACTGGATGGAGAAGGCCGGCACCGGGCTGCTGGTCGGCATCATCGCGGTCCTCACCGTGGCCTTCGTGGCCTCCGCGATCTCCGGCGTCGAGAAGGGCATCCAGTGGCTGTCCAACACCAACATGGTGCTGGCCCTGGTCCTCTCCCTGTTCGTGTTCGTCGCGGGTCCGACCATCATCGTCCTCGACCTGCTGCCCACCTCGGTCTTCGCCTACCTCGGCGAGCTGCCCCGGCTGGCCGGCCGCACCGAGGCCAGCGGCGGCGAGGGCGTCGCGGACTGGCTGGGCAGCTGGACCGTCTTCTACTGGGCGTGGTGGATCTCCTGGACGCCCTTCGTCGGCATGTTCATCGCCCGCATCAGCCGGGGCCGGACCATCCGCCAGTTCATCGGCGGGGTCATCCTCGTCCCCAGTACGGTCAGCCTGGTCTGGTTCGCGGTCTTCGGCGGCTCGGCCATGAAGCTCCAGGAGCAGGGGCGGCTGGGCGAGGAGTCGACCCCCGAGGGGCAGCTCTTCGCCGTGCTGCAGGAGTTCCCCGTCGCCACCGCCACCAGCCTGCTGGTGATGATCCTCGTCGGCATCTTCTTCGTCTCGGGCGCCGACGCCGCCTCCATCGTGATGGGCACCCTCTCGCAGAAGGGCGCGCTGGAACCCAGCCGCTGGGTGGTGGTCTTCTGGGGCGTGGTGACCGGCGCGGTCGCCGCCGTCATGCTCCTGGTCGGCAGCGGCCAGGGCGACGCGCTGACCGGTCTGCAGAACCTCACGATCCTCGCGGCGGCACCGTTCGTCGTCGTGATGATCCTCATGTGCGTCGCCCTCATGCGCGACCTGCGCCGCGACCCGCTCATCGTGCGCGGCGAGATGGCCTCGGAGGCCGTCGGCCTGGCCGTCATCGAGGGACACAGGCGCTACGAGGGCGAGTTCGAGATCCGCATCGGACCGGGCGCGGGGACGGAAGTGGAGGGCGACCCGATCGGCAAGCACGACTGATCCGACGCCGGACGCCGGGACCGGCCCGGCGGAACGGAGCCGGGCGGCGGGGTCCGGCGGGAGGCCGGCCGACGTGCGGGGCCGAACTCCCGCGACACCGTGCGCAGACCGGTCCCGCCGCGGGAATACTCACCGCATGGCTGCCGAGTACGCGACCTTCGGCCTGGCACCGGCGACGCGGGCCGGGGGTGTCCTTCCCGACGGTGACTACCGGGTCCACCGCGACTTCGTGGACTTCGTCGTGGACGGACGCCCCCTGCTGTTCCGCCTCGCGGACCTGGACGCCGTCTCCCCGCTCGCCTCCGACGTACCGCCGGCCATCTTCACCGAGCAGGTCCGCAGCCTGCTCCTGGAGACCGAGGCGCCCCTGCCCGGCGGCCGGTACGTCATCTACGGCTGTCCCGAGTGCGAGGACCTGGCCTGCGGCGCCGTGACCGCCGTGATCCGGCGGGACGGCGAGGACTTCGTCTGGCGGGACTTCGCCTGGCAGACCGGCGAGCACGCCGACCTCGCCCTCAACGGCTACCACGGCATCGGCCCGTTCCGCTTCCCCGGTGCCGAGTACCGCGCGGCGCTGGCGGCCCTGCTCGACGGCTCCGCGCACACCCGCCGCCGGGTCCTGCTCATCGGCGACCGCGTCGCCCTGCCCCCCAGACTCGCCGCCGCCCTGCGCACCATCGGGATCGGCGCCGACATCACCCGCGACGCCGGCGACGTGCCGGCCGAGGAACTACGGGCCTACGGAGCCGTCGCCTTCGGCCGCACGGTCACCGAGGAGGAGCGGACCGCCGTACGCCGCGCCTTCGCCGACGCCGGGGCCGACGTGGCCCACGTCGACGCTCTCGCCCCGATCGTCCCGCTGCTCGTCGCCCAGATCGAACACGCCCTGGACCCCGGTCCGCCCGAACGGCGCCGGCTGACCCGGCTGACCGCGGACGACGCCGCCGCGGACGTCGAGGTCACCTCGCCCTGCCGGGTACGGCTCACCGTGTACCGCCTCGACCGTCTCCGCCGCACCCGCACCCTCGAGGTCTTCGACGGCGTGCTCGAACCGGGCGGCCACCGCATCGCCCTGGACGCGCGGACGGTGAAGGGGGACTCCTTCGTGGTGGCGCGGGCCCCGGGGAGCGTGCTGGTGGCCGCGGTGACGCACGGAGAAACCGGCTGATCGGGCAGCCGGCACCCTCTAGGATCGACGGTCTGATGACTGCCACCCTCGTCGCCAAGAACCTCGCCGCCGGCCACGGAGACCGCTCCCTGTTCACCGGGCTCGACCTCGTCGTCGCCCCCGGCGACGTGATCGGACTCGTCGGAGCCAACGGCGCGGGGAAGTCCACGCTCCTGCGGATGCTCGCCGGACTGACCACGCCGGAACAGGGCGATCTGCGCCTCTCCCCGCCGACCGCCACCGTCGGCCACCTCCCGCAGGAACCGGAGCGCAGGCCCGGCGAGACCGTCCGGGCGTTCCTGGCCCGCCGTACCGGCGTCAGTGAGGCCCAGCGGGCCATGGACGAGGCCACCCAGGCACTGGTCGACGGCGCTCCCGGAGCCGACGACGCCTACGCGACCGCTCTGGAGCGCTGGCTCGCCCTCGGCGGCGCGGACCTCGACGAACGCGCGGCGGAGACCGCGGACGCCCTGGGCCTGACGGTCGACCTGGACCAGCCGATGACGTCCCTGTCCGGGGGCCAGGCGGCGCGCGCGGGGCTCGCCTCCCTCCTCCTGTCCCGCTACGACGTCTTCCTGCTCGACGAGCCGACCAACGACCTCGACCTGGACGGCCTCGAACGCCTCGAACGCTTCGTGACCGGTCTGCGCGCCGGTACCGTCGTCGTCAGCCACGACCGCGAGTTCCTCACCCGCACCGTCACCAAGGTCCTCGAACTCGACCTCGCCCAGCGGCAGATCAACCTCTACGGCGGCGGTTACGCGGCCTACCTGGAGGAGCGCGAGGTGGCGCGCCGGCACGCCCGCGACGAGTACGAGGAGTACGCCGACAAGCGGGCGGCCCTCCAGGACCGGGCGCAGACGCAGCGCGCCTGGATGGACAAGGGCGTCAAGAACGCCCGGCGCAAGGCGGGCAACGACAACGACAAGATCGGCCGCAAGTTCCGCAGCGAGGCCAGCGAGAAGCAGGCCGCCAAGGCCCGCCAGACCCAGCGCATGATCGAACGCCTGGAGGTCGTCGAGGAACCGCGCAAGGAGTGGGACCTGCGCATGGAGATCGCCTCGGCACCCCGTTCGGGCGCCGTGGTCGCCACCCTGCGCGACGCCGAGGTCCGACGCGGAGACTTCGTCCTCGGCCCGGTCTCCCTGCAGATCGACTGGGCGGACCGGGTCGCGGTGACCGGGGCCAACGGCGCGGGGAAGTCCACGCTGCTCGGCGCCCTCCTGGGCCGGGTCCCGCTCGACGCCGGACACGCCGCGCTCGGCTCCGGCGTCCTGCTCGGTGAGGTCGACCAGGCCCGCGAGCTGTTCTACGGCCCCGAGGTCCTGCTGGACGCCTTCCGCGCCGCCGTCCCGGACACGGAGCCGGCGGAGATCCGCACCCTCCTGGCCAAGTTCGGCCTCAAGGCGGACCACGTGACCCGCCCGGCGTCGACCCTCTCCCCGGGCGAACGCACCAGGGCCGCCCTGGCCCTCCTCCAGGGCACCGGCGTCAACCTCCTGGTGCTGGACGAGCCCACCAACCACCTGGACCTGCCGGCCATCGAGCAACTCGAATCGGCCCTGGAGAGCTACGAGGGCACACTGCTCCTGATCACCCACGACCGCAGGATGCTGGACGCGGTACGAGTGACCCGCCGCCTGGAGGTGGCGGACGGCAAGGTGACGGAGCGGTAGACCGGGGGCGGCCCGCCGGGCCGCGCACCACCCCCGGATACGGCGCGCTACGCCAGCCCGGCCCGCCGCAACGCGTCCGCCATCGCCCCGTTGGACGGGGCGGGGGCCTGCGAGGACCGGCCCTTGCCGCCACCGCCGGAGGCCGGCCGCTGCTGCCGCTGCCTGGGCGGCTTCCCGCCACGCTCCCGCTTCTGCTCGCCCTGCGGAGCGGCCTCGTCGTCCAGCCGCAAGGTCAGCGAGATCCGCTTCCGCGGGATGTCGACCTCCAGCACCTTCACCTTCACGATGTCCCCGGGCTTGACCACGTCCCGCGGATCCTTCACGAACGTCTTCGACATCGCCGACACGTGCACCAGCCCGTCCTGGTGCACCCCGACGTCCACGAACGCCCCGAACGCCGCGACGTTGGTCACGACACCCTCCAGGACCATCCCCGACGCCAGGTCCGCGATCTTCTCCACGCCCTCCTTGAAGGTGGCCGTCCTGAAGGCGGGCCGCGGGTCGCGCCCCGGCTTCTCCAGCTCCTTCAGGATGTCCGTGACGGTCGGCAGGCCGAACGTCTCGTCCACGAAGTCCGTCGGCCGCAGCGACCGCAGCACCGACGTGTTGCCGACCAGCGACGCCACCTCCTGGCCGGTGGTCTTCACCATCCGGCGCACCACCGGATACGCCTCGGGGTGCACGCTGGACGCGTCCAGCGGGTCGGTGCCGCCCCGGATCCGCAGGAAGCCCGCGCACTGCTCGTACGCCTTGGGCCCGAGCCGCGACACCTTCTTCAGCTCCGTCCGCGACCTGAACGGCCCGTTGGCGTCCCGGTGCGCCACGATGTTCTCGGCCAGCCCGGAGGTGATGCCGGAGACGCGGGCGAGCAGCGGGGCCGACGCCGTGTTCACGTCCACGCCCACGCCGTTCACGCAGTCCTCGACCACCGCGTCCAGGGAGCGCGAGAGCTTCACCTCGGACAGGTCGTGCTGGTACTGGCCGACGCCGATCGACTTCGGGTCGATCTTCACCAGCTCGGCCAGCGGGTCCTGGAGCCGCCGGGCGATCGACACCGCGCCGCGCAGCGAGACGTCCATGTCCGGCAACTCCTGGGAGGCGAAGGCGGAGGCCGAGTACACGGAGGCGCCCGCCTCGGACACCATCACCTTGGTGAGCTTCAACTCCGGGTGCTTGGCGATGAGTTCACCGGCGAGCTTGTCGGTCTCGCGGGACGCCGTGCCGTTGCCGATGGCGATCAGCTCGACCGCGTGCTCCTTCGCCAGCCGCGCCAGCCTGGCGATCGCCTCGTCCCAGCGGTTGGCCGGGACGTGCGGGTGGATCACGTCGGTGGCCACGACCTTGCCGGTGGCGTCGACCACGGCGACCTTCACACCCGTGCGGAAGCCCGGGTCGAGACCGAGTGTCGCGCGCGTACCGGCGGGGGCGGCCAGCAGCAGGTCGCGCAGGTTCGCGGCGAAGACGTTCACCGCCTCGTCCTCGGCGGCCGTGCGCAGCCGCAGCCTGAGGTCGATGCCGAGGTGCACCAGGATGCGGGTGCGCCAGGCCCAGCGGACCGTGTCCGTCAGCCACTTGTCCGCGGGCCGACCGCGGTCGGCGATCCCGAACCGGCCGGCGACGATCCCCTCGTAGGAGGACGGCCCGTCGGTGGCCTCCTCCGGTTCCAGGACGAGGTCGAGCACGTCCTCCTTCTCGCCGCGCAGCATCGCGAGGATCCGGTGCGAGGGCAGCTCGGTGAACGGCTCGGTGAAGTCGAAGTAGTCGGCGAACTTGGCGCCGGCCTCCTCCTTGCCCTCCTTCACCTTGGCGGCGAGCCGTCCGCGCACCCACATCCGCTCACGCAGCTCACCGATCAGGTCGGCGTCCTCCGCGAACTTCTCGGTGAGGATCGACCGCGCCCCGTCCAGCGCCGCCTGCGGATCCGCCACGCCCTTGCCGGCGTCGACGAACGCGGCCGCCGCGGCGACGGGGTCCACCGACGGGTCGGCGAGCAGGCCCTCGGCCAGCGGCTCCAGACCCGCCTCGCGGGCGATCTGCGCCTTCGTACGCCGCTTGGGCTTGTAGGGCAGGTAGATGTCCTCCAGGCGCGCCTTGGTCTGGGCCGCGCGAATGCGCCCTTCGAGCTCCTCGGTGAGCTTGCCCTGCTCGCGCACCGCGTCGAGGACGGCCGAACGCCGGTCCTCCAGCTCCCGCAGATAGCGCAGCCGCTCCTCGAGCGTGCGCAGCTGCGCGTCGTCGAGCATCTCGGTCGCTTCCTTGCGGTAGCGGGCGATGAAGGGCACCGTCGAGCCGCCGTCGAGCAGCTCCACGGCGGCCTTCACCTGCCGCTCCCGTACGCCGAGCTCCTCGGCGATCCTGCTTTCGATGGACCCTGCTTCAATGGACCCGCTGGACCCGGGTGTCGTCACGATCCCGTACCGCCTTCTCACTGGGGTTGCGCGGCAATTGTGGCAGGTGGCGACGGCAATCGGGGATCAGGGCGCGGGGCGTGCCGGTCGGAACCGGGCGGAGTCCGGCCCGTGGGGCGGTTCCCGCGGGCCGGACCCCGCCGCTCAGACCCGGCGGCTGCGGGTGGAGGACGAGGCCCCGCCGAAGAGCCGGGCCAGGGCCCGGAAGGGAAGCGTCACCACGGTGGCGACGGCGCCACCGATCTGGCGCAGCACGTCTGCGATGGCACGGAACACGAACAGCCCCTTTCCGAACGGCTCCCGGCCCCTTCGGCCGGGAGTCGTACGGGTACCTCGTCATCGGCCGGACATGCCCGGCCGCGTGCCCGGACCGCCGCTCAGCCCTTGCCGAAGAGGTCCGCCGGGAAGGCGCCCGCGCCGAGTGCCGTACGCGCGAAGGCCGTTGAGAGCTCCGTCAGGCGGGCCACGCCCTGAGTCCCCAGGTGCGCGTAGGGGGCCGCGTCGAGCCGGTCCGTCTCCCGTTCGACCTCGTCGCGCAGTGCGGCGCCCCGCTCGGTCAGTGCGCCGGCGTCGTCGAGCAGCCCGCGGTCGCGGAGCCGGTCCGTCGCCGCGTCCCACTCCTCCCGCGTCCAGCCCCGGGTGCTGAGCACCCACTTCGGCGCGATGCCCCTGCCGGTCGCCGTGTGCGTCACCAGCGCCTCCAGGCCGTCGAGGTCCGCGGCCATGAGCACGGCGAGGTGGCCGTCCCCCCGGTGCTCGCGCAGCAGGGTCGCCGCGTGCCAGAACGCCAGATGCGCCTCCTCGGGCACGGGCAGGTCCGCGTGGGCCGAGTACAGCGGGCGCGCGCCGCGCGAGCAGCCCTCGGCGGCCCGCAGGGCCAGGCCCGCCGCCTCCGACATCTCCGCGGACGTCAGGGCGTCCTCGCCCAGCAGGCGGCGCAGCGTCGCGTCGACGGCACGCGCGCGTGCCGCCAGTGCCTGCTGGGGCGTGACCGTCTCCCACACCGCGGGTACGTGCCGGGCGACGAGCTCGTGCTTGTAGTTGTAGAACGCCGCCGTCACCGCGCCGGCCCCGACCGGTCCGAGCGCGGCGGCACGCACCGCGAAATTGACGGCCCGGGGGTCGGTGACCCCGAGGGCGCCCAGTTCCCGGCCCAGGTCGGGCGAGAAGTAGTGCGTCGAGTGCAGCGAGTTGAGCGCGTTGTGGCAGCGGCGGGCGGCGCGCGCGTCGAGGGCGGCAGTTGTCATGCCGCGCAGGTTACCAACCGCTCAGTACGTCCTCCAGGCCTCTTCCGCGCGCGTGCCGCATGGCTGCATCTCCACGACCGCGCGCAGTCCGGACATGCGTCTTCCGCGCGTGCGTGCCGCATGGCAGGAAAGGTGGGGAGCCCGTCCTTGCGGCCACCGGCGGCCGGGCGAAGAATCGAGGCATGGCGCAGCGAACCGTGCTCGTCGTCCTCTTCGACGAGGTCCAGAGTCTCGATGTCACCGGCCCCGTGGAAGTCTTCGCGGGTGCCGAGCAGCACACGCCGGGCACCTACCGGATCCGTACGGCCTCGCTGGACGGCGCCCCCGTGCGCACGTCCAGCGGTCTGAGCGTCGTACCGGACGAGGCGCTCACCGACGCGGCCGACCCGGACACCCTGATCGTTCCCGGGGGCCGGGGCACCCGCGGACCCCACCCGCGCCTGACCGACTGGCTGCGCGGGCACGGACCGCGCGCCCGGCGTCTGGTGTCCGTGTGCACCGGGGCCGTCCTGCTCGCCCGGGCCGGTCTCCTGGACGGCCGCCGCGCCACCACCCACTGGGCGTACTGCGACCGGCTGGCCCGCGACCACCCGGCCGTGGACGTCGACCCCGAGCCGATCTACATCCGCGACGGACACGTCGCCACGTCCGCCGGGGTCACCTCCGGCATCGACCTCGCCCTCGCCCTCGTCGAGGAGGACCTGGGCCGGGACGCGGCCCTGACCGTCGCCCGCCACCTGGTGGTGTTCCTGCGCCGGCCCGGAAACCAGGCCCAGTTCAGCACCCAGCTCGCCGCCCAGACCGCGCGGCGCGAGCCCCTGCGGGAGCTCCAGCAGTGGATCAGCGAGCACCCCGGCGCCGACCTGGGCGTCGACGCCCTCGCCGCCCGCGTCCGTCTCTCACCGCGCCACTTCGCCCGCACCTTCCAGGCGGAGACCGGCACGACACCCGGCCGGTACGTCGACGGGGTCCGCCTCGAACACGCCCGCCGGCTGCTGGTGGACACCGGCGACGGCGTCGAGGAGATCTCCCGCGCCTGCGGTTACGGCACGCCCGAGGCCATGCGCCGCGCCTTCGTCAAGACCCTCGGAACCCCGCCGGCCGAGTACCGCCGCCGGTTCCGCCCCGCACCCGTCCACTGAGCGGGCCCTTCCCGCTCACCGACCCACCGAGAGGCAGCCCGTGCAGATCGCCATCGTCCTTTACGACCGCTTCACCGCCCTGGACGCCGTGGGCCCGTACGAGACCCTCGGCCGCCTGCCGGACGCGGAGACCGTCTTCGTGGCCGAGCGGACCGGCCCCGTGCGCACCGACACCGGCAACCTCGCGCTCACCGCCGACCGGACCCTGGCGGAGGTACCGAACCCGGACGTCGTCGTCGTCCCGGGCGGCCCCGGCCAGACGCCGCAGATGGAGAACGAGACCCTGCTGGAATGGCTGCGCACCGCCGACACCACCAGCACCTGGACCACCTCGGTGTGCACCGGCTCCCTGCTGCTCGCCGCCGCGGGGCTGCTGACGGGCCGCCGCGCCACCTCGCACTGGCTGGCCCTGGAGCACCTCGGTCGGTTCGGCGTCGAACCGACCGGGGAACGGGTGGTCACCGACGGCAAGTACGTCACCGCGGCCGGCGTCTCCTCCGGCATCGACATGGGCCTCACCCTGCTCGGCCGGATCGCCGGCGACGAGCACGCCCAGGCGGTCCAGCTGCTGACCGAGTACGACCCGCAGCCGCCCTACGACGCCGGGTCCCCGCAGAAGGCGCCGGCGCACCTCGTGGCGGAGTTCCGCGGCAAGAGCCGGTTCATCCTGTCGTAGACGCACGCGCCGGCGTGCTCCAGCCGAAGCGCGGCTGCCTGCGCTCCAGGAAGGCGGCGACCCCCTCCGCGGTGTCGCCGCTGCCCCGTGCCTGCGCGGCCCAGTACGCGTCCCGGTCCGTGCGCCCGTTCGCGAACTCCTTCGCCGCGGCCTGCGTCAGCTGCGAGCGCGACACCAGGACGCGGGTGAACTCCAGGACCCGCTCGCCGAGTCCGCCCTCGGGCAGCACCTCGTCGACCAGGCCCGTGCGCAGCGCCCGCTCGGCGCCGATCAACTCGCCGGAGAACAGCAGGTACTTCGCGGTGGCCGGCCCGGTCAGCGCCACCAGCCGCCGGGTCGCGGACGCCGGGTACACGACCCCCAGCTTGGCCGGGGTCACCCCGAACAGGGCCGACTCCTCCGCGAACCGCAGGTCACAAGCGGCCGCCAACTGGGCACCGCCGCCCACGCAGTGACCGCGGATCGCCGCCAGCGTCGGCTTGGGGAAGGCCGCGAGGGCCTCCTCGGCCGCGACGGCGAGCCGCTGCGCCTCCTCCGCGGAGCCCCGCAGCGTCGAGATGTCGGCCCCGGCGCAGAACGTCGCCCCCGCACCGGTGAGGACGAGCGCCCGCACCCCCGGATCGTCCGCCAGGGTGTCGAGCAGGTCCGGCAGCGCCCGCCACATCGCGGCCGTCATGGCGTTGCGTTTGGCGGGGTGGTGGACGACGACGGTGGCGACCGAGTCGGTGACCCGGTGCAGCAGCTGCGGCTCCATGGGCCGGATGCTATCCGCCGGCCCGTGGACCCGCGCAGACGGTACAAGCGGGGCAGGAACGGTCCCACAACTGACCGTGTCATACGCCAACGATCAGAACCGTTCGATAGGTGCAGACTTCTGCTCAGTTCTCCGATACGGAGCGTCGCGTACCGACACTCAGGGTGTGGTGACAATCGAGCCCGAGGGTGGCGACCGGACGATGGACGAGACCGGGCCCGCGCAGCCGCTGCCGTACGAAGGCGTCTGGCGGTTCACCGCCCCCGCCGTGGACGCGTCGGTCCCGCAGGCACGGCACGCGGTGCGGGACCTGCTGGTGCGCCAGGGCGTGCCGGTCTCCGACGACGTGACACAGGGCTTGCTGCTGATCGTCTCGGAGCTCGTCACGAACGCCGTCCGGCACGCGGCGGTGCTGTCGCCGACGCTCGCCGTGGAGGTCGCCGTCGGGCCCGAATGGGTGCGGGTGTCGGTGGAGGACAACCATCCCTACCGCCCGACCGCCCTGGAGACGGACCACGGCCGGACGGGCGGGCGCGGGCTGCTCCTGGTGCGTGAGATCACCCTGGAGGCGGGCGGGGCGTGCGACGTGGCCCACACGGCGAGCGGCGGCAAGGTGGTCTGGGTCGCCCTGCCGCTCAAACCCGCCCCGCGCTGACGCGGACCCGCTCGCCGCTCACCAGCCGGCGGACGGACCCGTCAGTTCGCGGACCGCGGGCCGGGCCGCGTCCAGCACCGTCATGAACCAGGCGGAGAAGGTGTCCTTCGCGTGCCGCTCGGTCAGCTCGGCAGGGGACACGAAGGCCGTCCGGGCCACTTCCTCCGGGTCGGGCCGCGGCGTCGCCTGCACCAGCCCCACGAACAGGTGGTTGTACTCCTGCTCGACCAGCCCGGAGGCCGGGTCCGGGTGGTTGTAGCGCACCGTGCCCGCCTCCGCGAGCAGCGACGGGGAGACGCCGAGCTCCTCGAACGTCCGCCGGGCCGCCGCCGCGAACGGCGCCTCACCCGGGTAGGGGTGGCCGCAGCAGGTGTTGGACCACACACCGGGGGAGTGGTACTTGCCGAGGGCCCGCTGCTGGAGCAGCAGCCGGCCCCGCTCGTCGAAGAGGAACACCGAGAAGGCGCGGTGCAGCCGCCCCGGCGGCTGGTGCGCGGAGAGCTTCTCCGCGGTGCCGATCGTCACGCCGTTCTCGTCGACCAGTTCCAGCAAAATCGCGTCTGCGGTGCCGTTCGACGAACTGTGCGTCGCGCTGGCAGGAGTGATCGGCATACCCATCCTTCACATCGGTCCTCGCGCCCCAAGTGTGCCGTACACATCCGGCGCCCTCGGCACTTCCCGGCGCGCCCGCATGTCCCGCACGGCGGCGAGGGCGGCGGTCGCCACCGGTCGGGCGCCGAGGAGGGGCCCGGTGGTTGATCGTTCCCGCCGTCGCCGACCCGGAACCGTCCGGGGCGTGACCGGCGGGAGCGCGGCGGGCAGACGGCGCGGACGAGTACGGGCGGCGGCATTCCGCGGCGCGTTCCCCTACGTGTGCGCCCCCGGCCGTGACCCGCCGGCGCCGCCGTGTCTCAGTGACACAGCCGCGCCTCGTGCTCCGCGTGGCCGCTGGGCTCCAGCTGGAAGGTGCAGTGCTCCACGTCGAAGTGGTCGCCGAGGCAGCCCTGCAGCTCGTGGAGCATCTTCTCGTGGCCGATCGCGCTCAGCGCCTCGCCGCTCACCACCACGTGCGCCGACAGCACCGGCATGCCGGAGGTGATCGTCCAGGCGTGCAGGTCGTGGACGTCCTCCACCCCGTCCAGCGCCAGTATGTGGGCGCGCACCTCGGCGATGTCCACACCCCTGGGCGCCGCCTCCAGCAGCACGTCCAGGGTCTCGCGCAGCAGCCGCCAGGTACGCGGCACGATCATCAGACCGATGACCAGCGACGCGAGGGGGTCGGCCGGCTGCCAGCCCGTGGCGAGGATCACCAGGGCCGAGACGATCACGGCCAGGGAGCCCAGCGCGTCCGCCGCCACTTCCAGGAAGGCGCCCCGGACGTTCAGGCTCTCCTTCTGGCCGCGCATCAGCAGCGTCAGCGACACCATGTTCGCCACCAGGCCGACCGCGCCGAAGACGACGGTCAGCCCGCCCGCGGTGCCGGCGGGTGTGATGAACCGCTCGACCGCCTCGTACAGGACGTACCCGCCGACCCCGAGCAGCAGGAGGCAGTTCGCCAGGGCCGCGAGGATCTCGGCGCGGGCGAAGCCGAAGGTGCGCCGGTCGCTCGGCGGCCGGTTCGCGAAGTGGACGGCCAGCAGCGCCATGCCGAGTCCCAGGGCGTCCGTCGCCATGTGCGCCGCGTCGGCGATCAGCGCGAGGGAGTCGGCGAGCACGCCGCCGACGATCTCGACGACCATGACGGTGAGGGTGATCGCCAGCGCCACCCGGAGCCTGCCCCGGTACGCGGCGGTCGCCGTACCCCCGGCGTGCGCCCCGTGCGCATGCCCGTGATCGTGCCCAGCCCCCATGCGAAGCCGCCTCCCTCTACGTGGCCGGTACCGGCGTCCGGGGCACAGTCAACTACGGGTGGGGGGTATCGGGCAACGCGGCACTGAACACCGTTGTCATCTGCTCTGACCTGCGGAAACGTTGCGCAGGTCAGCGCGCCGCGGACGTGCGCGGGTCCCGCCTCGGCCGTGTGGGTGACCGGGCCGCGCGAGAGGCGCCCTGACCGTCCGCGCACACGCGTCGACGCTCCGCGATGTCCGCGATGCCCGGGTCTGCGAGCGCGGTTTGTGGGGCGGGCCCCGGATCCACGATGATGATCGCGGCAAAGGCGGGTGCAAGCGGCGGGGACCGACCGTGAAACGGGCGGTGAACGCGGCGTTCCAGGCATCCGATAGCCTCTGCCGACATGTCGCCCGGGTGCCTCAGGCACGGGCGCTCCACCATGTACAGGCCCGGCGCCCCAGGCGCCGGCACCCAGGGAGTGAGTTCGGTTGCCGACCGCCATCCTCACCGGTCAGCCGGTCCCCGGTTCGTCGATCGAGAGCGAGCTGCGGTCCCTGGGCTTCGACGTCCGCCTCGCCTCCGGTACCGACGACACCGAGACGCTCCTGGCCCGGGTGCCGGCCGGTGAGCGGGTCGCCGTGGTCGACGCCCGCTTCGTCGGTCATCCGCACGCCCTGCGCCTCGGCCTCACCGACCCCCGCTTCCCGCTCGCCGCGATCCCGGGCGCCGTGACGGCCCAGCCGGACGCCCGGCAGGCCCTGACCCGCGCGGTGGCCCGCGAGAACTCCGCGGGCGGCGGTACGGCGCGGGAGGGTGCCCCCGAGCGAGCGGAGCCGGGTGTGGAGGACGCCGACAGCCTCGCCGACCGGATCACCGCCGCCCTCGACGCCGACGGCGCCGACGTGCACCGGCCCGAGCTCGGCAGCCTCGTCGCCGCCGTCCCCGCCGACCCGCAGGCCCGCAACGAGGCACGCCAGGCCGTCGCCGCCGTCGACGACGAGGCCGTACGCCTGAAGTCGGCGGTGAAGGCCCGCGACGGGTTCGTCACCACCTTCTTCATCAGCCCCTACTCCCGCTACATCGCCCGCTGGTGCGCGCGCCGGGGTCTGACCCCCAACCAGGTCACCACCGCCTCGCTGCTCACCGCGCTCATAGCGGCGGGCTGCGCGGCCACCGGCACCCGCGGAGGCTTCGTCGCCGCCGGCGTCCTGCTCATCGCCTCCTTCGTCCTCGACTGCACCGACGGGCAGCTCGCCCGCTACTCCCTCCAGTACTCCACCCTCGGCGCCTGGCTGGACGCCACCTTCGACCGCGCCAAGGAGTACGCCTACTACGCGGGCCTCGCCCTCGGAGCCGCCCGCGGCGGCGACGACGTGTGGGCCCTCGCCCTCGGCGCGATGGTCCTGCAGACCTGCCGGCACGTCGTCGACTTCTCGTTCAACGAGGCGAACGCCGACAGCACGGCCGCCACCGCCAACACCAGCCCCACCGCCGCCCTCTCCGACAAGCTGGACAGCGTCGGCTGGACGGTCTGGGTGCGCCGCATGATCGTCCTGCCCATCGGTGAACGCTGGGCCATGATCGCCGTCCTGACCGCCCTCACCACGCCCCGGACCACCTTCTACGCGCTGCTGATCGGCTGCGCGTTCGCCGCGACGTACACCACGGCGGGCCGGGTGCTGCGCTCGCTGACCCGCCGGGCCACGCGCACCGACCGGGCGGCGAAGGCGCTGGCCGACCTGGCGGACTCAGGCCCGCTCGCCGAGACCGCCGCAAAGGGCTTCGGAAGGGCCGCCCGCAAGCTGCCCGGCTTCACCGCCCCCGTCGTCGCCCTCCTCGGCGGCCTCGCCGTCGTCGCGGCGGCCGCGCTGACCGACTTCGGCGGCCCCTGGACCGTGGCCGGCGCGATCGTCTACGTCCTGACGTCCGCCCTCGCCGTCGCCCGCCCCCTCAAGGGCGCCCTCGACTGGCTGGTCCCGCCGTTCTTCAGGGCCGCCGAGTACGGCACCGTCCTCGCACTGGCGGCGAAAGCGGACGTGAACGGGGCGCTTCCGGCGGCTTTCGGGCTGGTGTCCGCGGTCGCCTACCATCACTACGACACGGTCTACCGCATCCGCGGCGGCGCGGGCGCGCCGCCGCAGTGGCTGGTGCGGACGGTCGGGGGGCACGAGGGCCGCACGCTGGTGATCGCCGTGCTGGCGGTGCTGCTCACCGCCACACAGTTCAAGGTCGCGCTCACGGTCCTCGCCGTGGCCGTGGCTCTCGTGGTGCTCGTGGAGAGCATCCGCTTCTGGGTCGCCGCCCACAAGGTCGGCGCACCCGCCGTACACGACGAAGGAGAACCCGCATGATCGGCCTCGTGCTGGCGGCCGGCGCCGGACGCCGTCTGCGCCCCTACACCGACACCCTGCCCAAGGCACTGGTCCCGGTCGGCCCCGAGGGAGCGGAGGACAGCATCACGGTGCTGGACCTGACCCTGGCGAACTTCGCCGAGGTCGGCCTGACCGAGGTCGGGATCATCGTCGGCTACCGCAAGGAGGCCGTGTACGACCGCAAGGAGGCGCTGGAGCGGAAGTACGGCGTCAAGCTCACCCTCATCGACAACGACAAGGCCGAGGAGTGGAACAACGCCTACTCCCTGTGGTGCGGCCGTGACGCCCTCAAGGACGGCGTGATCCTCGCCAACGGTGACACCGTGCACCCGGTCTCCGTCGAGAAGACCCTGCTCGCCGCCCGCGGCGGCGACAAGAAGATCATCCTCGCCCTCGACACGGTGAAGAACCTCGCCGAGGAGGAGATGAAGGTCGTCGTCGACCCCGACAAGGGTGTCCAGCGCATCACCAAGCTGATGGACCCGGCCGAGGCGACCGGCGAGTACATCGGCGTCACCCTCATCGAGGGCGAGGCCGCCGCCGAGCTGGCCGACGCCCTGAGGACGACCTTCGAGCGGGACCCGCAGCTGTACTACGAGGACGGCTACCAGGAGCTCGTCGACCGCGGCTTCAAGGTCGACGTGGCGCCGATCGGCGACGTCAAGTGGGTCGAGATCGACAACCACGACGACCTCGCCAAGGGCAGGGAGATCGCGTGCCAGTACTGACGAGGCTCATCCCGTCGCCGGTCGTCGTGGACATCCGCCCGGGTGCCCTCGACGACCTCGGGTGTGTGCTCGCCGACGAGCGCATCTCCCACTCGGGCAAGCTCGCCGTCGCCGTCAGCGGCGGCTCGGGCGCCCGGCTGCGCGAGCGCGTCGCCCCGTCCCTGCCCGGCGCCGACTGGTACGAGGTCGGCGGCGGCACCCTGGACGACGCGATCAAGCTGGCCGGCGCCATGAAGGGCGGCCACTACGACGCGGTCGTCGGCCTCGGCGGTGGCAAGATCATCGACTGTGCCAAGTTCGCCGCGGCGCGCGTCGGCCTGCCGCTGGTCGCCGTGCCCACGAACCTCGCGCACGACGGCCTGTGCTCCCCGGTCGCCACCCTCGACAACGACGCGGGCCGCGGCTCCTACGGCGTCCCGAACCCGATCGCCGTCGTCATCGACCTGGACGTCATCCGCGCGGCACCGGCGCGCTTCGTGCGGGCCGGCATCGGCGACGCCGTCTCCAACGTCTCGGCGATCGCGGACTGGGAGCTGGCCAACCGGGTCAAGGGCGAGCGCATCGACGGCCTGGCCGCCGCCATGGCCCGCCAGGCGGGCGAGGCCGTGCTCCGGCACCCGGGCGGCATCGGGGACAACGAGTTCCTCCAGGTGCTGGCCGAGGCGCTGGTGCTCAGCGGCATCGCCATGTCGGTCTCCGGCGACTCGCGGCCGTCCTCCGGCGCCTGCCACGAGATCAACCACGCCTTCGACCTGCTCTTCCCGCAGCGCGCGGCCGCCCACGGCGAGCAGTGCGGCCTCGGCGCGGCCTTCGCGATGTACCTGCGCGGTGCGCACGAGGAGTCGGCCCACATGGCCGGGGTCCTGCGCCGGCACGGGCTGCCGGTGCTGCCGGAGGAGATCGGTTTCACCCCGGAGGAGTTCTTCCGGGCCGTGGAGTTCGCCCCGCAGACGCGGCCCGGCCGCTACACGATCCTCGAGCACCTCGACCTCAATACCGACCAGATCAAGGACTTGTACGCCGACTATGTCAAGGCCATCGGTAGCTGAACTACGTCCGGTCGTCCACCCCGCGGGGGTCAAGGACCGGCGCAGCGGTGAGCACTGGGCGGGACGCCTCTACATGCGCGAGGTCTCGCTGCGGATCGACCGCTACCTGGTGAACACCAGGATCACGCCCAACCAGCTCACGTACCTGATGACCGTCTGCGGCGTCCTGGCGGCCCCGGCGCTGCTGGTGCCGGGCATCACGGGCGCCGTGCTCGGCGTCGTGGCGGTCCAGCTGTACCTCCTGCTGGACTGCGTCGACGGTGAGGTCGCGCGCTGGAAGAAGCAGTACTCGCTCGGCGGCGTCTACCTGGACCGGGTCGGCGCCTACCTGACCGACGCCGCGGTCCTGGTCGGCCTCGGCCTGCGCGCCGCCGACCTGTGGGGCACCGGGCGGATCGACTGGCTGTGGGCCTTCCTCGGGACCCTGGCCGCCCTCGGAGCCATCCTGATCAAGGCCGAGACGGACCTCGTGGGCGTGGCCCGGCACCAGGCCGGAATGCCGCCGGTCCAGGAGGCCGCGTCCGAGCCGCGCTCCTCGGGCATGGCCCTGGCCCGCCGGGCCGCCGGGGCGCTCAAGTTCCACCGGCTGATCCTCGGCATCGAGGCGTCCCTGCTGATCCTCGTCCTCGCGATCGTCGACGAGAGCCGGGGCGACCTCTTCTTCACCCGGCTCGGCACCGCCGTACTCGCCGGTATCGCGCTCCTGCAGACCCTGCTGCACCTGGTCTCCGTCCTCGCCTCCAGCAGGCTGAAGTGAGCGGGGCCATGAAGGTCGGCGCGGTCGTCATCACCATGGGCAACCGCCCTGACGAGCTGCGCGCCCTGCTCGACTCGGTCGCGAGGCAGGACGGCGACCGGGTCGAGGTGGTCGTGGTCGGCAACGGCTCGCCCGTACCGGAGGTGCCCGAGGGCGTGCGCACCGTCGAGCTGCCCGAGAACCTGGGCATCCCCGGCGGGCGCAACGTCGGCATCGAGGCCTTCGGGCCCGGCGGCACCGACGTCGACATCCTGCTCTTCCTCGACGACGACGGCCTGCTCGCCCGCACCGACACCGCCGAGCTGTGCCGCAAGGCGTTCACGGACGATCCGGAGCTCGGCATCATCAGCTTCCGCATCGCCGACCCGGACACCGGCGCGACCCAGCGCCGGCACGTCCCGCGGCTGCGCGCCTCCGACCCGATGCGCTCCTCCCGGGTGACCACCTTCCTCGGCGGCGCCAACGCCGTGCGCACCCGCGTGCTCGCGCAGGTCGGCGGCCTGCCGGACGCGTTCTTCTACGCCCACGAGGAGACCGACCTGGCCTGGCGGGCCCTCGACGCGGGCTGGATGATCGACTACCGGTCCGACATGGTGCTGAACCACCCCACGACCGCGCCCTCGCGGCACGCGGTCTACCACCGCATGGTCGCCCGCAACCGCGTCTGGCTCGCCCGCCGCAACCTGCCCGCGCTCCTCGTCCCGGTCTACCTCGGGGTCTGGATGCTGCTCACGCTGCTGCGCCGCCCCTCGCGGCCGGCCCTGAAGGCCTGGTTCGGCGGGTTCCGGGAGGGCTGGACCAGCCCGTGCGGTCCTCGCCGGCCGATGAAGTGGCGTACGGTGTGGCGGCTGACCCGGCTGGGCCGCCCTCCCGTGATCTGACAAGCTCGTACCCGAGGGCATCCGGCCTCCTGCGGGTCCACCCGAGGCCGACAGGCTCATGCCGGGCCGGTACCGGTCCGGCATGGACGAAAGACGAAAGTATCCACTGGTGAGTGAGACAACGCACGACGGCGCGGTCGCCATGACCAAGCCCGTGTCGCCCGACGAGGGCCTCACGGCGGCGCGGCTCGCCGCCAAGTACGGGCTGTCCGTGAGCGGTGCCAGGCCGTCGCTCGTGGAGTACGTCCGTCAGCTCTGGGGACGGCGCCACTTCATCCTCGCCTTCTCGCAGGCGAAGCTGACCGCCCAGTACAGCCAGGCCAGACTCGGCCAGCTGTGGCAGGTGGCCACCCCGCTGCTGAACGCGCTCGTCTACTACACGATCTTCGGCCTGATCCTGGACGCGGGCCGGGGCATGGAGAAGGACGTCTACATCCCGTTCCTGGTGACCGGCGTCTTCGTCTTCGCCTTCACGCAGTCCTCGGCGATGGCGGGCGTGCGCGCGATCTCCGGCAACCTCGGCCTGGTGCGCGCGCTGCACTTCCCACGCGCCTCGCTGCCGATCTCCTTCTCGCTCCAGCAGCTCCAGCAGCTGTTGTACTCGATGATCGTGCTCGTCGCGGTGGTGATGGCCACCGGCAGCTACCCCGCCCTGTCCTGGCTGCTGGTGATCCCGGCGCTCGCCCTGCAGTTCCTCTTCAACACCGGTCTCGCGCTGATCGTGGCCCGGATGGGAGCGAAGACGCCGGACCTGGCCCAGCTGATGCCGTTCATCATGCGGACCTGGATGTACGCGTCGGGCGTCATGTTCTCCATCCCGATCATGCTGGAGGGCAAGGCGGCCTGGATCACCGACGTGCTCCAGTGGAACCCGGCAGCCGTCTACATGGATCTGATGCGCTTCGCCCTGATCGACGGGTACGGCTCCGAGTACCTGCCGCCGCACGTGTGGGCGGCCGGACTCTTCTGGGGCGTGCTGTTCGCCGCGGGCGGCTTCGTGTACTTCTGGAAGGCGGAGGAGAGGTACGGCCGTGGCTGAACAGCAGGGCGAGCGGGTGCCGACGGTCATCGCGGACGGGCTGCACATCGTCTACCGCGTCAACGGCGCCAGGACCGGCAGGGGCAGCGCGACCGCGGCCCTGAGCCGCATGCTCAGGAGGGGTTCCGACGACGCGGCGCGGGGCGTGCGCAAGGTGCACGCCGTGCGGGGCGTCTCCTTCACCGCCTACCGGGGCGAGGCCATCGGACTGATCGGTTCCAACGGATCCGGCAAGTCCACCCTGCTGCGGGCCATCGCCGGCCTGCTGCCCGCCGAGCGCGGCAAGGTCTACACCGACGGCCAGCCCTCCCTCCTCGGGGTGAACGCGGCCCTGATGAACGACCTGACCGGCGAGCGGAACGTCATCCTGGGCGGGCTCGCCATGGGCATGACCCGCGAGCAGATCAAGGAGCGCTACCAGGACATCGTCGACTTCTCGGGCATCAACGAGAAGGGCGACTTCATCACCCTGCCGATGCGCACCTACTCCTCCGGCATGGCCGCCCGCCTGCGGTTCTCCATCGCTGCCGCCAAGGACCACGACGTCCTGATGATCGACGAGGCGCTGGCCACCGGTGACCGCAAGTTCCAGACACGCTCCGAGGAGCGCATCCGGGAGCTGCGCGAGGAGGCCGGCACCGTCTTCCTGGTCAGCCACAACAACAAGTCCATCCGCGACACCTGCAACCGCGTCCTGTGGCTGGAACGCGGCGAGCTGCGCATGGACGGCCCGACCGACGAGGTGCTCAAGGAGTACGAGAAGTTCACGGGCAGGTAGCGCGACACGCCGGGACCCCGCCGGAACCGGTCCGGAGGGGCCCGCGTCCGCAAAGGAAGCGTCAACTCCTGGGTTTCACGGGAATCTTGAAGCCGATCGATGTGTTCTCGTGATGCGCGGAGGACCCCGTCGGTACGCCGTGAGCTGTACAACGTAAGCTGTACCGGTCCCGAAACGCGGCACATGGGGCGATAATGCCCGACACCCTCGACCGGGCCCGTCGCGCGGGCGGTAGGGCGGCGTGTCCGAAATAGTGTGTATTGGGTCGGCAGTGTAGAACGGGAGATGTGACGGCAATGGCTACGGAAACTCCCCAGCTCCGCGAAGCGTGCGCCGTCGCCGCCCAGGGCAGCCCGCGATGACGGCCACCGACACGGCACACGCCGTCGCCCCGGAGCGCGGCACCCTCGACAAGGCCGCGGGTGAGAACTTCCCCGTGGCCCCCTTCTTCCTGCCCCGCGACTGGCGCACCGACCTCATGGCCCTGTACGGCTTCGCCCGCCTCGTCGACGACATCGGCGACGGCGACCTCGCCCCCGGCGGCGCCGACGCCCGCCTCCTCGGCGTCCCCGGCGACCGGGCCGGCGACCGGCTGCTGATGCTGGACGCCTTCGAGGAGGACCTGCGCAGGGTCTTCGACGGGACACCGCGCCATCCCCTGCTGCGCCGCCTGCAGCCCACCGTGCGCCGCCGCTCGCTCACCCCCGGGCCCTTCCTGGGGCTGATCGCCGCCAACCGCCAGGACCAGCTGGTCCGCCGCTACGAGACCTACGACGACCTCCTCGCCTACTGCGAGCTGTCCGCCAACCCGGTCGGCCGCCTGGTCCTCGCCGTCACCGGCACCTCGACGCCCGAGCGGATCCGCCGCTCCGACGCGATCTGCACCGCCCTCCAGATCATCGAGCACCTCCAGGACGTCGCCGAGGACCTGGGCCGGGACCGCGTCTACCTGCCCGCCGAGGACCTGAAGCGCTTCCACGTCCAGGAGTCGGACCTCGCCGCGAAGAGCGCCGGCGCGTCGGTGCGCGCCCTGGTCGCCTACGAAGCACAACGCGCCAGTGATCTCCTGGATGAAGGCGCCCCCCTCGTGGGTAGCGTCCACGGCAGGCTGCGACTGCTGCTCGCGGGGTTCGTGGCGGGGGGAAGGGCGGCCCTCCGGGCGATCGCCGCAGCTCAGTACGACGTACTTCCCGGCCCGCCCAAGCCCGGCAAGGCGCAGTTGCTGCGCGAGGTGGGCGTGACCCTGCGAGGAGAGGGGTGATCGGGACCGTGGAGTCGTCAGCGCACGCGTCGGCACCGGTACTCGCCGCCTACAGCTACTGCGAGACCGTCACCGGGCAGCAGGCCCGCAACTTCGCCTACGGCATCAGACTGCTGCCGACACCCAAGCGACGGGCGATGTCGGCGCTGTACGCGTTCTCGCGCCGCGTCGACGACATCGGCGACGGGCCGCTGGCGGACGATGTCAAGGTCGCCCGGCTGGAGGAGACCCGGGCCGTACTCGCGCGCATCCAGGAGGGAGCGGTCGACGAGGACGACACCGACCCGGTCGCCGTCGCCCTCGCCCACGCCGCGCGTGCCTTCCCCATCCCCCTGGGCGGGCTGGACGAGCTGATCGACGGCGTCCAGATGGACCTGCGCGGCGAGACCTACGAGACCTGGGACGACCTGAAGGTCTACTGCCGGTGTGTGGCGGGCGCCATCGGACGCCTCTCGCTCGGCGTCTTCGGTACGGAGCCGGGGGCGCGCGGCACCGAACGCGCCGCCGAGTACGCCGACACGCTCGGGCTCGCGCTCCAGCTCACCAACATCCTCCGGGACGTCCGGGAGGACGCCGAGGGCGGGCGCACCTACCTGCCCGCCGACGACCTGGCCAAGTTCGGCTGCTCGGCCGGGTTCGCGGGACCGACCCCACCCGAGGGCTCCGACTTCGCGGGCCTCGTGCACTTCGAAGTGCGCCGGGCCCGCGCCCTCTTCGCCGAGGGCTACCGGCTGCTCCCGATGCTCGACCGGCGCAGCGGAGCCTGCGTGGCCGCCATGGCCGGCATCTACCGCCGCCTCCTGGACCGCATCGAGCGCGACCCCGAGGCCGTGCTGCGCGGGCGCGTCTCACTGCCCGGGCGCGAGAAGGCGTACGTCGCCGTGCGCGGCCTGTCCGGGCTGGACGCCCGGCACGTGACCCGGCGGGCCGTCAGGAGGCGCGTCTGATGACGGCACCCGGCACCCCGGCCCGAGGTGACGTCACCGGCGGA
This sequence comes from Streptomyces sp. AC627_RSS907, assembly GCF_019049165.1. Taxonomy (NCBI): domain Bacteria; kingdom Bacillati; phylum Actinomycetota; class Actinomycetes; order Kitasatosporales; family Streptomycetaceae; genus Streptomyces; species Streptomyces sp. AC627_RSS907. The sequence goes on along the minus strand of NZ_JAGMUE010000053.1, from coordinate 3,486 downwards.
CGACGGCGGGCAACCCTCCGGTGGCGCGCGGCGTCCCTGACTGAGACGGTCGGCCGTACGCCGTTCGAGCACGACGGGCACCACGGCGACCGGACAGGGAAGGGCGCACCATGACCCACGGCAACGGCACGCGTGACGGCGGGCAGCTCGCGGACGTCTCCGCCGTCCGCCCCGGCGGGCACGCCGTCGTGGTCGGCGGCGGACTCGCCGGTGTCACCGCCGCGCTCGCGCTCGCCGACGCCGGGGTGCGCGTCACCCTGCTCGAAGGCCGGCCGCGCCTGGGCGGGCTCGCCTTCTCCTTCCAGCGCGGCGACCTCACGGTCGACAACGGCCAGCACGTGTACCTGCGCTGCTGCACCGCCTACCGCTGGTTCCTCGAGCGCATCGGGGGAACGGCGCTCGCTCCCGTGCAGGAACGTCTCGACGTGCCCGTCGTCGACCTGGCCCGGCCCGAGGGGCGGCGGCTCGGCAGACTGCGGCGCGACGCCCTGCCCGTGCCCCTGCACCTGGGGCGCAGCCTGGCGACGTACCCGCATCTCTCGCTCGCCGACCGCGCCAGGGTCGGGCGTGCCGCGCTGGCGCTCAAGGGGCTCGACCTCGCCGATCCGGCCCTGGACACCCAGGACTTCGGCAGCTGGCTGGCCGCGCACGGCCAGTCGGCGCGCGCCGTGGAGGCCCTGTGGGACCTGGTCGGGGTCGCCACCCTCAACGCCGCCGCGGGCGACGCCTCCCTGGGGCTCGCCGCGATGGTGTTCAAGACCGGCCTGCTGTCCGACCCGGGCGCGGCCGACATCGGATGGGCCCGCGTCCCGCTGGGCGAACTGCACGACCGGCTGGCCCGCAGGGCGCTCGACTCCGCGGGCGTCCGTACCGAGGTCCGTACACGCGTCACCTCCGTCCGTGTGAAGGAGAACGGCGGCTGGAGCGTCCAGGTTCCCGACGAGACGCTGGAGGCGGACGCGGTCGTCCTCGCCGTACCGCAGCGCGAGGCGCACGACCTGCTCCCCCCGGGCGCCCTCGACACCCCCGGGAACCTTCTGGAGATCGGCACCGCGCCGATCCTCAACGTCCACGTCGTCTACGACCGCAAGGTGCTCGCCACACCGTTCCTCACGGCCCTCGGCACCCCCGTGCAATGGGTGTTCGACCGTACCGAGGCCTCCGGGCTGCGGGACGGCCAGTACCTGGCGCTGTCGCAGTCGACGGCACAGGACGAGATCGACGAGCCCGTGGCCGCGTTGCGCGAGCGGTACCTCCCCGAACTGGAGCGGTTGCTGCCCCGTACCCGGGATGCCGAGGTGAAGGACTTCTTCGTGACCAGGGAGCGTACGGCGACCTTCGCTCCCGCCCCCGGCGTCGGCCGGCTCAGGCCCGGCGCCCGCACCAAGGCCCCCGGCCTGTACCTGGCCGGAGCGTGGACCGCCACCGGGTGGCCCGCGACCATGGAGAGTGCGGTCCGCAGCGGTGTCGGGGCGGCGGGCGCCGCGCTCGGTGCCCTGGGCCGGTCGCGCGGCCTCCTCCCCGACTTCTTCGAGGAGGCCGCGTGAGAACCGATCCGCGCGGGACCGGCCCCCGCACTCCCGGCACCGCAACTGGAGGAGAGACTGTGCCCACTGTGCCCCCGGCCCCGAAAGCCGATCGACGGACCACGGTGGACGTGACCGCGCTCCTGGAGCGCGGCCGGACCCTGGCCACGCCGGTGCTGCGGGCGGCGGTAGACCGTCTGGCGCCTCCCATGGACACCGTCGCCGCCTACCACTTCGGCTGGATCGACGCCCAGGGCAGGCCCGCGGACGGCGACGGCGGCAAGGCCGTCCGCCCCGCGCTGGCGGTGCTCTCCGCCGAGGTCACGGGTGCCGCGCCCGAGGTCGGCGTACCCGGCGCGGTGGCCGTGGAACTGGTGCACAACTTCTCCCTCCTGCACGACGACCTGATGGACGGCGACGAGCAACGCCGCCACCGCGACACCGTCTGGAAGGTGCACGGGCCCGCCCAGGCCATCCTGGTCGGCGACGCCCTGTTCGCCCTCGCGGGCGAGGTCCTGCTCGAGCTGGGCACCGTCGAGGCCGGCCGCGCCACCCGCCGCCTGACCAGCGCCACCCGCGCCCTGATCGACGGACAGGCGCAGGACATCTCCTACGAGCACCGCGACCGCGTCAGCGTCGAGGAGTGCCTGGAGATGGAGGGCAACAAGACCGGCGCGCTGCTCGCCTCCGCCAGCTCCATCGGCGCGGTCCTCGGCGGTGCCGACGAGTACACCGCCGACACGCTGGAGAAGTTCGGCTACCACCTCGGCCTGGCCTTCCAGGCCGTCGACGACCTCCTCGGCATCTGGGGCGACCCGGAGGCCACCGGCAAGCAGACCTGGAGCGACCTGCGCCAGCGCAAGAAGTCCCTCCCGGTCGTGGCCGCGCTCGCGGCGGGCGGCTCCGCCTCCGAACGGCTGGGCGAGATCCTCACCGCCGACGCCAAGAGCAGTGACGTCGAGCACTTCTCCGAGGAGGAGTTCGCGGCCCGTGCCGCCCTCATCGAGGAGGCGGGCGGCCGCGACTGGACCGCCGACGAGGCACGTCGTCAGTACACCATCGCCATCGAGGCCCTCGACGCCGTGGACATGCCCGACCAGGTGCGGGACCGTTTCACGGCACTCGCGGACTTCGTCGTCGTACGAAAGAGATGATCACTATCGGTCGAATAGCCCTCGCGTAGTCGCCGGCCGGTGCCACCTGGCACCGGCCGACGGCGGACCCACAGCAGACGCACCACTTGCACACTGCACGAAGGGGAAGCCATGACAGCGACGACCGACGGAAGCACCGGGGCCACCCTCGAGCCCCTCGCAGCCGCGGCCAGCGAAACCGACATCACCATCCCCGCCGCGGCGGCCGGGGTACCAGAAGCCGCCGCACGCGCCACCCGGCGCGCCACCGACTTCCTGCTCTCCCGGCAGGACGCCCAGGGCTGGTGGAAGGGCGACCTCGAGACGAACGTCACGATGGACGCCGAGGACCTGCTCCTCCGCCAGTTCCTGGGCATCCTGGACGAGGAGACCACACGGGCCGCCGCCCTCTTCATCCGCGGCGAGCAGCGCGAGGACGGCACCTGGGCCACCTTCTACGGCGGCCCCGGAGAACTGTCCACCACCATCGAGGCCTACGTCGCCCTCCGGCTGGCCGGCGACGCGCCCGACGCGCCCCACATGGCGAAGGCCTCGGAGTGGATCAGGGCCCGGGGCGGCATCGCCGCCTCCCGCGTCTTCACCCGGATCTGGCTCGCCCTGTTCGGCTGGTGGAAGTGGGACGACCTGCCCGAACTGCCGCCCGAGCTCATCTACTTCCCCACCTGGGTACCGCTCAACATCTACGACTTCGGCTGCTGGGCCCGGCAGACCATCGTGCCGCTGACCATCGTCTCGGCGAAGCGGCCGGTGCGCCCCGCACCCTTCCCGCTCGACGAGCTGCACATCGACCCGGCCCGCCCCCGCCC
>NZ_JAGMUE010000487.1:0-597 GCF_019049165.1 Streptomyces sp. AC627_RSS907 | reverse complement strand
TTTCGTCGCTGCGCAGTCGGCGCAGCGAACGCCAGATGCTGGACTTCACCGTGCCGACGCTGATGTCCAATATGTCGGCGATCTCGGGGTCGGTGCGGCCCTCGTAGTAGCGCAGGACGAGCATCGTGCGCTGCAATTCGGGCAGCCGCGCCAGCGCCTGCCACAACACGGCGCGCAGCTCGGTGCCGCGCATCGCGTCGTGGTCACCGACGGTCTCGGGCAGTTCCTCGGTCGGGTACTCGTTCAACTTGCGACGACGCCAGGCACTGATGTGCAGGTTCGTCATGGTGCGGCGGAGGTATCCGCCGACCGCTGCCTTGTCACTGATACGGTCCCAGGCCCGATACGTGGAGAACAGCGCGCTCTGCAGCAGGTCCTCCGCCTCGAACCGGTCACCAGTCAGGTGGTAGGCGGTGGCGAAGAGGGAGGCGCGGCGCTCCTGGACGTACGCGGTGAACTCCGCCTCGGCCCGGTTGCCGCTTCCCCCGTGCGCCGTGCCCCCGTTTCCCCCGTTGCCTACGGCGACCGCGGCGCCCCCACGGGCCTCCGTGGCCGCGTCAGCCGCCGCCACGTACATGATGGGCGACCGCTGACGTC
>NZ_JAGMUE010000486.1:0-559 GCF_019049165.1 Streptomyces sp. AC627_RSS907 | reverse complement strand
CTCCCCGGACGCGAGCGAGGCAGCCGACGGGGGGCAGGCGGCGCGCAGCAAGGCAGCCGCCGACACCGCGCTCCTCGAGGCGTTCGGCGGGGTGCGCGGCATGGTGGACACCACCGTGCCCGGACTGGTCTTCGTCCTGATCTACACGATCAAGCGGGACATCCACGTCGCGGCCATCGCGGCGCTCGCGCTGACGGTGCTGCTCGCGGTGGCCCGGCTGGCCCGCAAGGAGACCCTCAAGCACGCCTTCAGCGGCGTCTTCGGGGTGGCCTTCGGCGCCGTCTTCGCGATGATGTCCGGCGACGCGAAGAACTTCTACCTGCCGGGCATGCTGTACACGCTCGGGCTGGCCGTGGCGTACGTGCTCTCCGCGATCTTCCGGTTCCCGCTGATCGGCGTGTTGCTCGGGCCGATCCTGAAGGAGAACCTGTCCTGGCGCACGCGCAACCCGGGCCGGTTGCGCGCGTACACCAAGGCGACCTGGGCGTGGGGCCTGATCCTGCTCGGCAAGTCGGCGATCCTCTTCCCGCTGTACTGGTGGGGGGACGCCACCCAGCTC
>NZ_JAGMUE010000485.1:0-667 GCF_019049165.1 Streptomyces sp. AC627_RSS907 | reverse complement strand
CAGCGGGATGCCGGAACCGTCCCGGCGCGGGTCGGGCTCGGGCAGCGGCACCGGGGCGCCGGCGTTGCTGGCGGCCCGTGGCGGGGCCACCCCCGCCCACGCCATGACCAGGCAGTCCTCGCCCTTCAGGAAGCGCTGGCAGCGCACTCCGCCAGTGGCCCGACCCTTGCGCGGATACTGGTCGAACGGGGTGAGCTTGGCCGTTTGCAGCGCTCCGTCGAGCGTGTCCCGCGCGCCCGCCACCGTGAAGACCATCGCGTCGACGGCCGGGTCCACCGCGCCGAAGGACAGCGCCCTGGCGCCGGCGCCCAGCTTCACGCCCGCCATGCCGCCCGCGGCCCGCCCCTGCGGGCGCACCTGCGCGGCCGGATAGCGCAGCAGTTGGGCCTCGCTGGTGATGAAGACCAGGTCCTCGTCGCCGGTGCGCAACTCCACGGCGCCGACGACCTCGTCGCCCTCGCGGAGCGTGATGACCTCCAACTCCCCCTTGTTCGTCGGATAGTCGGGCACCACCCGTTTGACCACGCCCTGCGCCGTGCCCAGCGCCAGGCCGGGCGACGACTCGTCCAGCGTGGTCAGGCACACCACGCGCTCACCGTCGGCCAGGGTCAGGAACTCCGTGAGCGGCGCCCCGCCCGAGACGTTGGGCGCCGACGCGGTGTCCGGC
>NZ_JAGMUE010000484.1:0-870 GCF_019049165.1 Streptomyces sp. AC627_RSS907 | reverse complement strand
CTTCCGCAGGTCGCGGTTCTTGTCCTGGACCTTCTTGACCTTGCCCTTGAAGTTGTACTTCGGGTAGACGCACAGGTAGCCCTTGGGACAGTCCTTCGGCGCCTTGAGCACGGTCGCGCTGGTCTCGCTGTGCTGGTCGGCGAAGGCCGCGGTGGCCGAGGGGGCGGCGACGAGGCCGCCCGAGACGGTGACCGCTGCCGTGAACAGCACGAGCCGTTTGCGTACGTTCATGGTTCGGAGTTCCTCCCGTTGAGGGGCGGCGCCGGAGCGGCCGTGCGGGCGGGGCGATCTGAGGTGTCGCCGTCGTCCCGCGAGCGGCCGTGCGGCGCGCGCCGCCTGTCCAACTCATGGTTCGGTACGGGGCTGACCGTCGGGCCGTGGCATCGGCCCAGGCCCAGCGGTGGCCGTCGCACCGAGCAGCAGTCTTGGGAGGCGTCCCGTTGTTGCGCAGCCCGCTCCCGGGGGCGCAACAAAAGGCGTTCTGTCCCAGGGCGTTCCGGTTGGTCGGCGCGTGCTGGGACGGAAGCGGGAGGCGTCCCGCTCGCCCCCAGTTCGGCGCGTGCCGGGCCGGGGGCGGACGGGCGGCCCGTTCCGGATGCGAACTTCCGCCGCCCGGCCGCCCCCTACCGGGCGCCAGCGGTTCCCCAGCGCGACCACACCAGGTCTCCAGCGGGCCGCCACCGATCAGGCGCCGGCCGGCGCCACCCCACCCGGCCCGGCGGCCCCGACCACGCCCCCGGCAGCCCCAGCGCTCCCGGCGGCCCCAGCGGCTCCAGCACGCCCGGCGGCCCCCGCGACCCGCGCGGTGCCCCCGACCCCGGCGCTCTGCGTCTCCCCGGCTCCCGGGGCTCCCGGGGCGCGACCCGCGGG
>NZ_JAGMUE010000483.1:0-574 GCF_019049165.1 Streptomyces sp. AC627_RSS907 | reverse complement strand
CCGCAGATCGAGGCGCGACCCCCACCAGCCCGAAGGCACCGGCCGCCGGCCCGTCGCTCGAGGACAAGGTGCGCGAGGAGAAGGCCCGCAGCCTGTGGGGCGACGCCTGGCGCGACCTGCGGCGCAACCCGTACTTCATCATCTCCAGCTTCCTCGTGGTGCTGCTGCTCTTCATCGCGCTCTTCCCGGGCTGGTTCACCAGCGCCGACCCGCGCGACGCGGACCTGACCAACCACTTCCTCAAGAAGCCGGAGCTGGGCAGCTTCTTCACGGCGGACTGGTTCGGCTACGACAACCAGGGCCGCAGCATCTACGCCCGGGTTATCTACGGCACCCGCGCCTCCATCCAGGTCGGCGTCGGCGTCACGGTCATCGTGACCATCGTCGGCGGCCTGATGGGCATGCTCGCCGGCTACTTCGGCGGCTGGCTTGACGCGCTGCTCTCGCGCATCACCGACGTGTTCTTCGGTATCCCGTTCCTGCTCGGCGCGCTCGTCGTGCTGAACGCGTTCACCGACCGCTCGGTGCCCGTCGTCATCGGCGCGCTGGCCTTCCTCGGCTGGACGCAGATCGC
>NZ_JAGMUE010000482.1:0-622 GCF_019049165.1 Streptomyces sp. AC627_RSS907 | reverse complement strand
CTCAGGGCGAGGCCCGCCGCGCGGGCGCGGCTGACGAGTTGGATGGAGGAGATGCTGTCGCCGCCGATGGCGAAGAAGCTGTCGTCACCGCCCGCCGGCGCGCGGCCGAGCACCTCGCCGAAGAGCGCGGCCAGCGTGGCGGCGGTGCCGTCGAGTGGCCGCTCGTCGGTGGCGGTCGCGACGGGCGCGGGCAGCGCCGCGCGGTCCACCTTGCCGTTCGGGCTGAGCGGGAAGGCGTCCAGCTCCACCAGGACGGCCGGGACCAGGTAGTCGGGCAGCGTCCGGGCCAGCGCCGCCCGGAGCGCGGCGCTGTCCAGCGGGCCGCCGCTGCCCCGGTCTGCCACCAGGTAGCCGACCAGCAGCGGCCGTCCTGGCTGGTCCTCGCGGAGCAGCACGACGGCCTGCCGTACGCCGGGCAGCGCGCCGAGGGCCGCCTCGACCTCGCCCAGCTCGATGCGGAACCCGCGCAGCTTGACCTGGTCGTCCGCGCGGCCCAGGTACTCCAGGACACCGGCCGTGGTCCAGTGGGCCAGGTCGCCGGTGCGGTACATGCGGGCGCCTGGCGGGCCGTACGGGTCGGCGACGAAGCGCTGCGCGGTCAGGTCGGGGCGCGCGTGGTAGC
>NZ_JAGMUE010000481.1:0-694 GCF_019049165.1 Streptomyces sp. AC627_RSS907 | reverse complement strand
CCGTCTTGGTGTTCATGAGGTGACCTTCCTTGGTATGCGTTGGGCACTAGGCGCCGTGGAGGCGCCAGCACAGTCACTAACTGCGCTCCTCGCTGCCGGTTGTCGGCAAGGACGATCGTTCATCCCATCGCACCGTTTCTGACCGCCAAGTGGGTGCGGCAGCGTGACCTTTTCGCTCCTCCCGCGTATACGTGCGGGTCTGTGTCCTTTCCGTACGGACCACGCCCTGTGGGCCGCTTGCCCCGGTTGTCGATGGCTCGTACCCCTGGCCGCCCCGGCTCGGTCCGCCCCGGACGGGCGCCTGCGCCACCCGGCCCCGGCCTCGCCCGCGTGTCGTCACCCCGGGCCCTCGGCCGCCCGGCCGCTGGTGGGGCGGCCGGCGGCGCGGCCGGAGTGGGCACCTTCCGCCCCGGCGGCACCGGTGCCAGGCTGGACGTATGAACGCTCTCGTGGCGCGACTGCGCGCAGGACTGCCCGCCGAAGCGGTGCTCACCGACCCCGGCATCACCCGCTCGTACGCCAACGACATGGCGAGCTTCTGCGCGGCGGGCAGCCCCGCCGCCGTCGTCCTGCCGCGCACCGTCGAACAGGTCCAGCACGTCATGCGGACCGCGACCGCCCTGCGCGTCCCGGTCGTCCCCCAGGGCGCGCGCACGGGCCTGTCCGGCGCGGCCAACGCGTCCGACGGCAGCAT
>NZ_JAGMUE010000480.1:0-595 GCF_019049165.1 Streptomyces sp. AC627_RSS907 | reverse complement strand
CGGCGGGCGCGAGGGGCGTGCGCTGGAGAGAGGGTGCGCCCGGGGTCGGCCGCGTGACCTGTCGTGGTCCGCTGTGTCACCGCCGGCCGGCGCGCGAGCGAGGCGCGGCCGGCGGTGCGCTGTCAGGTCGGGTCGAGTCCGTGCCCGCGCAGCCAGGGCAGCGGGTCGATGGCCGAACCGCCGCCGGGGCGCACCTCGAAGTGCAGGTGCGGGCCGGTGGAGTTGCCGGAGTCGCCCGAGTAACCAATGGTGTCGCCTGCCTGCACCGATCCGGTACGCACCTTCGTGCTGCCCAGGTGGCAGTACCAGGTCTCGGTGCCATCGGGCGACGTCACTATCGCCATGTTCCCGTAGGCGACGTTGAACTGCGTCCGCACCGTGCCGTCGGTGGCGGCCATGACGGGCGTGCCGTAGTCGACCGGGAAGTCGATGCCGGTGTGCACCGACATCCAGTTGATGCCCGCCTGCCCGTACTGCGCGCTCAGTCCGTGCTGCTGCACTGGGAGCGCGTACTTGGGGCGCATGGCCTCCTTGCGCGCTGCCTCCTCCGCCTTGCGCCTCTTCTCGGCGGCCTGCCGCGCCTTGAGGTCGATGC
>NZ_JAGMUE010000479.1:0-628 GCF_019049165.1 Streptomyces sp. AC627_RSS907 | reverse complement strand
ACGTGGTCAAGGCGAGTTCGACCCGATCCACCCCGAGAACAAGGAGCGACACGATGTCCCTACGCAGAACCCCGGGCCTGGTCGGTGCCGTGGCACTGGCCCTGGCCCTGACCGGGTGTGGATCGTCGGACGGCGCGTCGGACGACGCCGGCAAGGGCCGGACCCGGGTGTTCACCGCCGACAACGGCAAGATCACCATTCCGGAGAAGCCGAAGCGCGTGGTGGCCACCGGCTACGCCGTGCCCGCCCTGATCGAGGCCGAGGCACCGCTGGTGGGCATCTCGACCTGGAAGCGCGGCGAGCCGATGATGAGCCAGCGGGACCTGGCCACGTACAAGAAGCTGCCCAAGGTGGCCGGTGAGTTGGCGACGGAGACCAACTACGAGGCCATCGCCGAGGCCGAGCCCGATCTGATCGTCATCGGCGTGCCGGCCCCCGTCCTCGGCGACATCGACGTCAAGCGGCTGGAGTCCATCGCCCCGGTGCTGGCGATCGGCCCGACCGTGCCCAACATGTGGCGCAAGCAGTCCCACCAGCAGGCCGACGCCGCCGGCGCGCTCACCAGGTTCGACGCGGTCAAGAAGGCGTACGAGGACAAGGCCGCCGCGCTCACCGCGAAGTACAAGGC
>NZ_JAGMUE010000052.1:0-46416 GCF_019049165.1 Streptomyces sp. AC627_RSS907 | reverse complement strand
GGGCGAAGCCCTGCGGAGCGGGCTGCGGCGCGGGGGCGGGCGCCGGGGCGGGGCCGGCGGGGGCACCGAACGCCGGCGGCGCCGCGGCCTGGGCGGGCGGGGCGAAGCCCGGGACGGCGCCGGCCTGGGGCTGCTGCGCCGCCGGCGCCTCCTCCTCGGCCACCTCTCCGCCGAAGTTCCTCAGCAGCGCGTCGAGCCCGCCGTCGAAGCCCTGCCCGACGGCGGCGAACCGCCACACGTCCTTCAGATAGAAGTCGCCCAGCATCACGGCCCGCTCGGTGGAGAACTCCGAACCGCTGAACGGGTAGCGGGCCACTTCCTCGCCGCCCGCGACGATCCGGAGGTACCCGGGGCCGACCTGCGACATCTGCCCGGCGCCGTCGATCGTCGCGGTGAAGGACAGCTTCTGGATCTGTGCCGGGATCCGGTCGAGCGTGACCCGGAAGGACTCCGTGTCGCCCGCCTGCGCACCCAGGAGCTGGATGGACTCCTCGGGGGTCTTCGGCTGGTTGAAGAACACGAAGTACCGGTCGTCGGACAGCCGCTCGTCGGCGTCGAGGCCGAAGCAGCTGATGTCGAAGCTCAGCCCGGGGCCTGAGATCTGCACGCCTACGTACAGATCCGTGCCCGCGGTGAGATCACTGATCCTGGCCTTGTGGCCGCGTTGGAATTCCCTGGCCATGCGTTACGACCGTCCCCCATCCGAATGCGAGTGCGTCGCGCCAGGCTAACGGCAATCCCTGACACCGGAGGAAGCCGGTACAGACCCGGTACAGAACCCGTGCGCGGCCGTGTCGGACGCCCCGCCGGGGTGCGCGCTACTCGCTGCGGGCCCCGGGTACGTGCGGCAGCCGGTCGGCGGCGACCACGCCCTCCAGGTATCCCCGGGCCCGCTCGGTCCGGGGATACGCGTCCAGCAGCCGCCAGAACCGGGGCCCGTGCCCGGGCACGAGCAGATGTGCCAGCTCGTGGAGGAGGACGTAGTCGACGACGTATTCGGGCATGCCCTGGAGCCGGTGCGACAACCTGATGCTCCCCTCGGAAGGAGTGCACGAGCCCCAGCGTGTGTTCTGGTTGGTGACCCAGCGGACCGAGGAGGGCCGGGCCCGTCCGTCGAAGAACTGGGCCGACAGGCGCTCCGCCCGCTCGGCCAGCTCCGCGTCGCCGAGGACGCGCTTGCTCTCCTGGGCGGCCAGCTTGTCCAGCATGAGGCTCACCCAGCGTTGCTCCTCCGCCTCGGACATCCGGGCGGGGATCAGCACGACGGTGCGATCGCCCTCGCGGTACGCGGAAACCGTCCGGCGTCGCCGGGTGCTCCTACGGACCTCGATCGCGCTCGCCCCCGAGCCGTTCGACAGCGGATTCGTCGGTGTGCGCTGGGGCGCCCCGGCGCGGTGCAGTGGGTCGGCGGACACGCCCCGACGTTACCCGGTGCACACGGGGAAGTCCCGGCTCCGGAATGGTTCGGTGCCGATCCGCCACCCCACTTTCGAGTCGTGCGACTGATTTGTACGACGAACACCCCCCACCTGTGGACAACTTTCGACGCCCGGTCGCGGATCCGGGCATGCTGGCACTCGCCGGCGGATTCGCGACCGACCGCACGACCCGGTACGCGACCGACCACCCGCCGGACACACGGGGACGTTCGAAGACGTGCGACGACGTACGGGGGACCATTCCATGCATCCGATGGTGAAGCCCGCGCTCAGGCGCGGCTGGCGCGATCTCAACACCGTGCAGTTCGGTATGACGCCGGCGCACGCGCTGACGCTCGGCCCGGTGGACACGGCGACGGGCAGCTTCCTCGAACTGCTCAACGGCACCCGCGGCCCGGCACTCCTGCGCGAGGAGGGTCGTCGCATGGACCTGCCGGACGGGCATGTCGACCGGGTGGTGGAACGGCTGGCGCGGGCCGGGCTCCTCGACGACTCGCGCGGCGGTGGACCGGAGGCGGAGGCCCTGCGGGAGAAGAAGGAAGGTACTCGACCGGCTCCGCCCCGATCTGGCCTCACTGTCCTTGACCACCGCCGAGCCCGGGGATGCGATCAGGCACCTGGCCGCCCGGCGCGCCCAGCGGGTGCGGGTGAAGGGGGCGGGCCGGGTGGGCGCGGTGTTGTCCTGCCTGTTGTCGGGCGCGGGCGTCGGCGAGATCGACGTGCGCGACGGCGGACGCGTCGAGCCGTGGGACGTCGCCCCGGGCGGGCTGCCCGCCGAGGCCGTCGGCGACCGCCGGGACGAGACGGCCCGCCGCCTGGTCCGCCGGGCCGCCCCCGGCCGGCCACCGCGCCGCGGTCCCACGACTCCGCCGGAGGAGGGCGACCCGGGTTTCTCCCTGGTGGTCCTCGCCCCGCGCGACGACGTCGCGGTGCACGCGCCCGACCCAGCCACCGCGGAGCCCCTGCTGGCCTCGGGTACGCCCCATCTGTACGCCGGTGTCGTGGAGGGCACCGGCGTCGTCGGCCCCCTGGTCCTGCCCGGCGAGACAGGGTGCGCGGGCTGTCTGCACGCGGACCGCACCGACCGGGACGCGGCCTGGCCGCGGCTGGTGGCGCAGTGGCGCTCCGGCGGGCAGCACCAGGTACGGCCCTGTGACCTCACGCTGGCCACGGCCGTGGCCGGACTGGCGGCAGCCCACGCGCTCTCCTTCCTGGACGGCCGGACACCCGCGAGCGTCGGCGAGCGCTGGGAGGTCTCACTGCCCGGACTGCGGTGGCGGACGCGGCCGGTCCGGCCGCATCCGGCCTGCCCGTGCGGAGCCGCCCGGAAAGGTAAGCAGGAACACACCCCCGAGGAAGGGGATCGGCGCGAGACAATGGCTGGGCAATGGCCGTCAGCAGAAGTACGCCGTGGGGCAGAAACGGCGCGGCCGGCTGTGACTTGGAGGGCGCATGTCTGATCTTCCGCGCAAGGCGGTCACCCGGACCGCCAAACTCGCCGCGCTCCCGCTCGGCTTCGCCGGGCGGGCGACCTGGGGGCTCGGCAAGCGGATTGTGGGCGAGTCCGCGGAGATCGTCGGCCAGCAGCTGCAGCAGCGCACCGCGGAGCAGCTGTTCAAGGTACTCGGCGAGCTCAAGGGCGGGGCGATGAAGTTCGGCCAGGCCCTGTCCGTCTTCGAGTCGGCGCTGCCCGAGGAGGTCGCCGGCCCCTACCGGGCGGCGCTGACCAAGCTGCAGGAGGCGGCACCGCCGATGCCGACGCGCACGGTGCACTCCGTGCTCGCGGAACGGCTCGGAGAGGACTGGCACGACCTGTTCCTGGAGTTCGAGGACAAGCCCGCCGCGGCCGCCTCGATCGGCCAGGTGCACCGGGGGGTGTGGCACGACGGCCGCGAGGTGGCGGTCAAGGTGCAGTACCCGGGCGCCGGCGAGGCACTGCTGTCCGACCTGAACCAGCTGAGCCGCTTCGCCCGCCTGCTGGGCCCGCTGGTTCCCGGCATGGACGTCAAGCCGTTGATCACGGAGCTCAAGGACCGGGTCTCGGAGGAGCTGGACTACGCCCTGGAGGCGCAGGCCCAGCAGGCCCACGCCGAGGAGTTCGCGGACGACCTGGACATCGTGGTGCCGGACGTCGTCCACCAGTGCGAGCAGGTGCTGATCACCGAGTGGATCGACGGCATCCCGATGTCGGAGATCATCACGGACGGCACCCCGGAACAGCGCGACCGGGCCGGCCAGCTTCTGGCCCACTTCCTGTTCTCGGGCCCGGCCCGCACCGGCCTCCTGCACGCCGACCCGCATCCCGGCAATTTCCGTCTGCTGCCCGGCGGGCCGGACGGCGAGGACGGCTGGCGTCTGGGCGTCCTGGACTTCGGCACGGTCGACCGGCTCCCGGGTGGCCTGCCCGAGCCCATCGGGGAGGCCCTGCGCATGACGCTGGACGGCGAGGCGGAGGCCGTCTACGAGATGCTCTGCGCGGAAGGCTTCGTCAAGGAGTCGATAGAACTGGACCCGGACGCCGTCCTCGACTACCTCCTGCCGATCATCGAACCGGCCCGGGTCGACGCGTTCACCTTCACCCGCGGCTGGATGCGCAGCCAGGCGGCCCGGATCGCCGACCCCCGCTCCCCCGCCTACCAGCTGGCCAAGCAGCTCAACCTGCCGCCGGCCTACCTTCTGATCCACCGCGTCACCTTGAGCACCATCGGCGTGCTGTGTCAGCTGGGAGCGACAGTGCGGCTGCGCGAGGAGCTGGAGGAGTGGCTGGTGGGGTTCCTCCCCGAGGAAGAGGGGGAGGAGGAAGCGGCCGAGGCCGAGGAAGTGGCGGCGGAGGCGTGAGCCGCCGACGGTGAACGCCGCGTGGGGGCCGGTCCGTCGGACGGACCGGCCCCCACAGGGAGAGCTCGCCCCCCCCTGGCCGGGGGGGCCACCGCTTCGGGTGTGTACTCGGTTACTGCATGACCGCCATGGCGAGCGCACGCCGGGCACGCATCGAGGCGCGCTCGGCCCGGCGCTGCATCCGGCGAGCGGTCGCCAGGCGCAGGGCCCGGCGCTCCCGCTCCGCCTCTTGCAGGCGGTCGTGCATATGCGCACGTGCCAGGGCTTCTGGGATGAGTTGCATCTCTCGGGTCCTGTTCTGGCGCGAGTCCTTCGCGCCGCTGGTGGTGAAGGCTTCAGGCGTGGTGCCTGCGATGTCGTGGGCGGACGGCTTCATCGGGGCCTGCTTCTCGGGGTCGTGCGTGAGGGGATGGTCGATCGTTCCTGTGATGTTCATGCCGTGACCGGGTTCTTGCGCGGGCGGCCACGGGGCCGCTTCCGGGCGACGACGACACCCTGGACGAACAGCTCGCCACCCCAGACGCCCCAGGGCTCACGCCGCTCCTTGGCACCCGCGAGGCAGGCCTCGATGAGCGGGCAGGTGCGGCAGAGGGACTTGGCGTACTCGACGTCCGCCGGCGACTCCGCGAAGAAGACCTCCGGGTCGTAGGAACGGCAGGGGACGGGCACGCCGAGGTTCTCGATGGCGTCGTCGAGCGCGGTGAGCGCGGTGAGCGGGGTCAAGGTGGGGTCCTCCGTGGAGCCGGGCTTGGGGATCGTGTCGGAAGGCGGTACGGACGGGGCGTGCGCTTCGAGTTGCACGGGTGGTCTTCCTCGTCTGGTCGTTCCGGCCGGTTGGCCGGGTGGCGGCGTGGTACCGGGTTCTTTTCTTGTCCCGAGGCTCCTTCTTGCCGTCGTCCCCGTTCGGGGAAAACAGAAGGGCCGCGGATCCCGGATGGGGTTCCGCGGCCCTGAAGGCGCCGGCCTGATCGGCGATCAGGCTGGATCACTCCAGGGTTCTGGCCCACGGAAGGCCCACATCAGGTGGTGCTGCGTCGTCTGCTTCCGGAATCCGGCACCGGTCGCGGTAAAGGCATAGGCCTTCGCCTGTGCCACTACTGCTGCTTCCAGTGCCTGGGTCGGTCGCTCATCGCGCTCACGGACAGGGAGGCCCGCGGGAGCAACGGAGGCGGAGGCCGGGCGCACAGCACGAATGCCGGACAGACCGGTGCCGCGGTTGGAAGCGCCGAGCGTGCGCAGGGAGACGGCCGAGAGATCGGTCATTTTGGCGGTGGTGCTGAAGCTGATGCTGATCACTGGGCTCGCCTCCTCTCGGCGTCTCGGGGGACTGGGACGAACCAGTCCGCGGATATGCAAGTACAGCACGGATTCAGGGCCTCCGGGAAGGCCGCTGCTCCCGTGACCAAGAACCTATGGGGATTCCCGGGGCATGCGCAAACTATTTTTTCGACGAGTTCGCATCAGCTCTCCTCGTCAACCCCCTCGACGCTCCGGCCTGCGCAGATGGCCAGGACGTCGGCTCCGTAACGGTTGAGCTTGCGGGCCCCGACCCCTGGGATGCGCGCCAGCTCGCGCTCGTCGTCCGGGACGGACTCGGCGATCGCCATGAGCGTCTTGTCGGTGAAGACGCAGAACGCCGGCTGCCCGCTGCGCCCCGCCTGGACCGCACGCCACTCACGCAGCCGCTCGTAGACGCCCTCGTCCATGTCGGAGGGACAGCCCTCGCAACGCATCAGCTTCATTTCGCCGGCGTCGGTGAGCGTGCGGCCGCAGACGCGGCAGCGGGCCGGGGTCCGCTGCGTCCGTCTGGGGGCGGCGGCCACGGTGCCGCCGTTGCCGAAGCCGCGCTCGACACCCCCCGAGCCGCCCGCGGCCGTGCGCCCGCCGGCAGTGCCCGACCCGGGCCGCAGCCCTCTCAGGAAGCGGCTCGGACGGCGGCTCGGCCGGCCACCGGGCGCACGGGCGAGCGCCCAGGACACATGCAGACGTTCGCGCGCGCGGGTGACACCGACGTACAGGAGGCGGCGTTCCTCCTCGATCTGTTCGTCGGTCTTTGCGTAGGTGATCGGCATCATGCCCTCGGCGACGCCCACCAGGAAGACGACGTCCCACTCCAGGCCCTTGGCCGAGTGCAGGGAGGCGAGGGTGACGCCCTGCACCGTCGGGGCGTGCTGGGCGTTCACCCGCTCGTCGAGTTCTGCGACGAGGTCCCCGAGGGTGGCGCCGGGACTGGCGGCGGCGAAGTCCTGGGCGAGGTTGACCAGGGCGGCCAGGGATTCCCAGCGCTCCCGGACAGCGCCGGAACCGGCCGGGGGCTGCGGGGTCCACCCCTCCCCCGACAGCACCGCTCGCACCTGGGAGGGCAGGTCGACGGCGTCGTCGAGAAGGGAGTCGTTGCCGCCGAAACGCGCCGCGGCCCGCAGGGAACTGCTGGCCTTGCGTACCTCCGGACGGTCGAAGAACCGCTCCGCGCCGCGCAGCTGGTAGGGGACCCCGGCGTCGGCGAGAGCCTGCTCGTAGGTCTCGGACTGGGAATTGGTCCGGAACAGGATCGCGATCTCGGCGGCTGGAACGCCGGACTCGATGAGCTCGCGGATGCGGCGGGCGGCACCCTCTGCCTCGGCCGGTTCGTCGGTGTACTCGGTGTACACGGGCTCGGGGCCGGCGGGGCGCTGGGAGACCAGCTCCAGACGGTGGTCGGCCGCCCGGCCGCGGGCCTGGGCGAGCAGGCCGTTGGCGAGGTGGACGATCTGCGGGGTGGAGCGGTAGTCGCGGACCAGCTTGACGACGGTGGCACCAGGATGGCGCGTGCGGAAGTCGAGCAGATGGTCGGAGGTTGCTCCCGTGAACGAATAGATCGTCTGGCTGGCGTCGCCGACCACGCACAGGTCGTCGCGGTCACCGAGCCACAGCTCCAGCAGGCGCTGCTGGAGGGGGCTGACGTCCTGGTACTCGTCGACCACGAAGTGCTGGTACTGGGCCCGGACCTGCTCGGCGACGTCCGGCCGGTCCTGGAGGACGGCCACCGTCAGCAGCAGCACGTCCTCGAAGTCGATGACACCGCGCCCGCGCTTGAGGTCCTCGTAGGCAGAGTAGAGCTGGGCGATCTCGGCCGGGTCGCGGGGCGCCTCGCGGCCGGCCTTGGCGGCCGCGAGGGCGTAGTCGGCGGGGACGGTCTGGGTGACCTTGGACCACTCGATCTCGGCCGTGGCGTCGCGCAGCTCTCCCCGGTCGAGGCGGATGCGGCAGGCGGCGGCCGCGTCGGCGACGAGCTGGATCTTGCGGTCGACGAGCCTGGGCAGTGAACCACCGATCGCCTTCGGCCAGAAGTACTGGAGCTGACGCAGGGCGGCCGAGTGGAAGGTGCGGGCCTGCACTCCGACGGCGCCGAGCTGGCGCAGCCGGCCGCGCATCTCCCCGGCGGCGCGGTTGGTGAAGGTGACGGCGAGCACGCTGGAGGGTTGGAGGACGCCGGCCCGCACCCCGTAGGCGATGCGGTGGGTGATCGCCCGGGTCTTGCCCGTACCCGCGCCCGCCAGCACGCACACCGGGCCGCGCAGGGTGGTCGCCACCTCGCGCTGCTCGGGGTCGAGCCCTTCGAGCACCGCGTCGGCCGAGTCCGGTACCTGCGGGAAGAGGGTGGAGTGCGTTGCTGCTGTCACACCGCCATGCTGCCAGGTCGCGGGAGACGGGTGAGTCGGTTGTCCACAGGCACGCACTGATAGTCGTACCAATGCGACAAGTGTCACGCGGCGGGAATGGTGGCGCCGCCGCAGACGTTCCCCACCTGCGACCTCATCCCCGAGCCGCCGAAGGAGCGCGAGAGACATGCCGGGCACTGTGACGATGTACAGCACCACGTGGTGCGGCTACTGCCGTCGGCTGAAGAGCCAGATGGACCGCGAGGGCATCGCGTACACCGAGATCAACATCGAGCAGGACCCGGAGTCCGCCGCGTTCGTGGAGAAGGCGAACGGCGGCAACCAGACGGTGCCCACTGTTCGGGTAGTTCCCGCCACTGGTGGCGACGAGGTCGTGATGACGAACCCGAGCCTTGCCCAGGTGAAGCAGGCGCTCGCGGTCTGACGCTCTCCAGCGCTTCGCCCCCTCTGGTCAAGGTCACCGGAGGGGGCGCTCTGTATGTAGGGGAAGCGGACAGCGAGCCCGCGCACAGCCAGTCACCCGCCATCAAGACATGCCGCCGCAGTCCTGTGCGGCGCCTCGCCGGGGTACTTCATGCAACAACGTGCATACCCAGGTTCGTGCATGGACGCCCGAGCGTGCCCCTCATACGGTCGTGTCCAGCGGCCCAACCGGGGCCACGAACAAGGGGGTTTCGCATGGCGCGCGAAGAGCTGACTCGGCTTACCGGTAACGGGAATGGGGAGTGCGGCGAAGACGACTGCCCGAACGTGTACCGCACGCAGCGGGGAACGTTCGTTGTGCAGGGCGATACGTCCGACGCCTTCGTCCCGCCGCAGGGGGAAGGGCTTGTGGAGATTCCCGAGAGCGTTCTTCGGGAGGCTGTTCGTGCTCTTGGATGGTGACGAGTGGCGGGCGATGCTCCGGGAGTTCCAATCGGAGGCATGGCGCTTGGAGACTCTGCCCCAATACCTCGTACCGCAGGAATCCGGAGAGCTCGAAGCCTTCCGGGCCGGTAAGCGAATCGACCCGCACACCTACTCGTCCACATACACAGAAGACCTAAAGCGACTTCGCGGTGAAGGGAAGCGCAAGGGTCGCGTACACATCGTGACTCGGCCGCTCTCCGAATACCTGCGCTTCGAATTCTCCCGGTACTACGCCCCTCACGCACTTGCCGGAGAAGACGTGCGAATCCTCGACGTGACGGACCGAGAGAATCCGTTGTCGGGCGTTCGGGACTTCTGGATGTTCGATCACTCGACGGTCGTTATCATGCACTACGAGAGCGATGGGACGCAGATCAGCCGTGAACTGTACGAGGGTGAGCCGGCGGACTTCATCGAGTACCAGCGCATCGCCATCACTGAATCGATTCCCTTCCTGGAGTACGTGAAGGAGTGACGTTCGAAGCCGAGCAGCTTGGCGAGTCCGGTCCGGAACTTGCTTCGCTACTCCGAGATCTGCGCAAGCGAGCCGGTCTCTCCGGGGATCGGCTCGCGGCGCGCTGCAACATGTCTCAGTCCAAGGTGAGCCGGATCGAGAACGGCAAGACGCGTCCATCCCTTGTCGACGTGGAACAGATCCTGAGAGCCCTTGAAGCACCACCGGAACTGGTCGCCGAGGTTTCCGCACTCGCCAGGCTGGCCAACACCGAGTGGCGGAATCTGCGAGAGCTACGCCGTAAGGGGCTGGGGACACGGCAAGCGGAGTTGAAGGCGCTCGAAGCGTCCTCGACGCACATGCGCTACTTCCTGCTCTCGATGATTACCGGGCTACTGGCCACGCCGGAATACGTACGGGCCAGCCTCGCTCACTCCCCGGCGGATACGAGCAAGGCGGTAGCGGGGAAGCTGGAACGGCAAGCCATCCTCTACGACACGTCGAAGCGATTCACGTTCCTCCTGACCGAGCAGGCGATTCGCTGGCCGGTCGTCTCCGCGTTGGCGTTGGCCGAACAGATGGACCGCCTGTCTTCCCTGTCCTACCTTCCGAACGTACGTATCGGCGTGATTCCTCTCGGGGCGACAACGCCCAGAACTCCACTGAATACCTTCACCATCTACGACACTTCCTTGGTCACCATGGAAACCTCAGCGGGAAGTCTTGTCTTGCGCGACGGCCGAGATGTTCAGAGCTACTCGAAGGAATTTGAGGGGTACGAAGAATCCGCGTTGTTCGGGGAGGAGCTTCGAGTAAGGCTTGCCGAGTGGTCGGCTGCGTGCCGTTCATGATCTTCAGTCCACAACGCGCATGAAGCGCGGACCCGTGCGTATTCCAAGGGATCATCTTTCGGCAGACACCCAGTCGGGAGGCCGTACGGGATGAGCACACCGAAGACGACGATGACGGGGCCGGTGCATGTGACAGCTCCGGTCAGGGAGCCGGACTCTGTGGCAGGTTGCGGCGTATGCCTCGGCATCGCTGTGACTCGAACCAACGCCCGATCAGTCGGGGACTACTCGAAGGTGTCCGATGCGAACGTCGTTCTCCGTACGCACCTGCGGGAAGAGCACGGGGCCGAGTGATGGTGCGCTCCCTCATGCGATACGTGAGGCACAGGATCACGCAGCACCCAGACACTGACGTGACCTTCGAAGCGGAGTGCCTTCACTGCAAGTGGACGGCCACGCCCGCCACGGACGGCGCGGCGGTCGACGTGGCGTGCATGAGCCACACAGGCCGGAGCGGACACAAGGGCTTCCGGCGTGTCTGTACGTCGTTCGCGATGGTGGTCCGGGACGAGTGACCGACAGGCCCCCGACGCTCTGAGGGACGGCGAGCACCACGACCGAGGTGCGCCGGAAGGGGGAGCGGTTCGAGCGACCTGCACCCCCTGTGCCTGTCCCTGTCGACTCCCCCCGTGGTCGGCAGGGGCAGGCATCGTTACGCCTGCCAGACGGCGTCACACGTCGTGCATGACAACGGCCCCCGGCGTGAGCCGAGGGCCTGTCGCAAGCCGTTGTGCGCCTGTCTCAGGCGCTCTCTCCAAGGTGGCGGTACAAGGTGGCACGGGAGATGCCGAGTGCCTTGGCGATGGCGCTTACGCTCTCGCCCTTCGCCTTCCTGGCACGGGCCACGGTGAGCACGTCCTCATCGACCACGGACGGCCGTCCGCCGGTACGCCCCTGCGCCTTGGCTGCGTCGAGTCCTGCACGGGTGCGCTCCTTGATGAGGCTGCGCTCGAACTCCGCCATGGCCCCGACCACCTGAAGCATGAGACGGCCGTCCGCCGTACCGGGGTCGATGTTGGCCAGTGCCCCCGTGAGCACCTTGAACCCGATGCCCCGCTCTCGAAGGGTGTCGACCATGGTCACAAGGTCGATGAGGGACCGAGCGAACCGGTCCAGCTTCCACACGCACAGGGTGTCGCCGGGTCTGGCGTAGTCCAGTGCGGCCGTGAGCTCTGGCCTGTCGGTGTTCTTGCCCGATGCCTTGTCCTCGAAGATCCGGGCGCAGCCTGCGGCCGTCAGTGCGTCGCGCTGAAGCTGCGCTTCCTGGTCGTCGGTGGAGACGCGGGCGTAACCGATGAGCTGGCCAGTGATCGTGTTCGTCGTCATGGACGGGACCGTCTCAGAACTCGTCTCAATACGTCAAGCCTGAGACGGAAGTTTCGAGACGGGTTTTGAACAGTGCTGGGTTCCCCTTTCGGGGTGCCTACCGTCTCGTCTCACAAACCTTGGTTTTCGAGACGCCTGTTACTGGTCACGCTGCGCCACGGTCGGGGTTGTGTCTCTGCCCTGCGTCGGCCAGCGCTGCGCCCTGTCGGCCACGGCAACGGGGCGTGCGCCTGTCTGCCTGCCTATCGCTGCGCTCTTGCCTGCCTGCCAGAGGCGCAGCCTGCCAGCCGCTCACGCGGGCGCACAGCCGTTCGCCTGCCCATGTGGAACGGGCCAGCCTCTCGACGGCGGAGGGAAGACGACGGCGAAGGGGGTGGGGCATGACCCCTTGAAGGGTCCTTACTCGACCGCCGTGTCTTGGCGGCTCAAATCCTGCCACGGTTCTGGGGTCCGCCTGAGAGGCGCCTCACATGCGATGACCTGCGCTTTTACCCCTGGAGGCCTGTAGATTTTGGAGTCCTTGTGAGTCTTCGGAGAAGGGAAGCCCGCGATACAGGAGCACGTATGGCGTCGTGCGCTGGTGCGCTCGAACATGAAGCACGCAGAGAAGTTGGTCGGCGTCGCCATGGCGTTGTATGCGGACTACGAGACGGGCGAGAACGTGTGTCCGTCGAACGGGACGATCGCCAAGGAACTCGGCTACGGCGGGAAGGCTCCGGAGCAGACGGTCAACAAGATCGTTGGCAGGCTGCGTAAGGCTGGCTGGCTTACGAAGACGGGCAAGGTGCCGGACGGTCCGGTGATCTACCGACTCACCTTGCCAAGGCAGGGGGGTATGGCTGAGGAGCCATACAACCTACATACCTTCAAGAGCGACGGCGGTAGGAGTGAGGAGCCAGCGGCGAAGAGCAAGCCGGTAGGCGAAGAGCGGCCCCCGAAGGGGGGCCGACAGGGCGAAGACGAAGAGCGCAAGCAGCCGGCGAAGGTGGGCCGCGTAAGCGGCCCCCAGCAGGAAGACGAAGGCGCTGGCTCCCTTGGGGGGCCTTCGGCCCCCAACTTGTCCTTCGTAGATCTTGGCAAGGTCAAGCAAGAGGAACAGCGTCGACGCTGGTTCGGAGACGCGTATGCATCTCCCGTGCCGGTGGACTTCGACTACGACAGCTTGACCGACCGGCTCCAAGAAGCAGGGCACGAGCCGCCGCCCTTCTGATCGCAAGACAGAAGGCCCCCCAGGCCGGGGGCCTTCCTCGGTTGCTCAGCTGCATCAGGCAGAGATCGGAACCATCTCGGCTCCCTCTGCTCCCTTGGCTTCCCCTTCAGCCTTCGCCCGCTGCGCTGCCCGTTCCGCGTCGAAGTCCTCCCAGCGGCTGACGATCGCCCACTCCACACCCGCAAGCGGCTTCGGCTTCTCGTACGGCTTTCCGTGCAACGAGATCGGCGTGATCGGTGAGAGCACCTGAGAAGACTTGGAGGGCAGGTCCCAGTACGAGATGCCCTGTTGCTTGATGTTCTCGATCAGGTCGCCGGGATCGACGGCCAGGACGTCATGTCCGAAGTACGCCTTGACCTTGTGCTTCTTCAGCCATTCACGCCGTTCGTCGACACTCGACCGCTCCCACCACTCCGCGTAGCTCTCGCCCGTACCCGTCCACACGGTCACCGGCTTCGGCCCCTCCTGGTTGGTGACCTTCTCTCGGTCCTGGGCAAGGCTGGCGACTTGCGAGGCGTACGCGACGGCGCTGAGCTCGTCCTGCTGGAGTTCCTTCAGGAGCTGGTTCATCTTGCCGTCGATCACGGCGAGCTTCGCCGCACGGCTGTCGTCGATGGTCGTCTTCGACTCCATCCGTTCCAAGTGGCCGATCTCGCCCAACAGGGTCAACTCCAGCCAGGGGTACAGGTCTTCGGCCCAGAACCTCTGCTTCGGGCATGCCTGGATGCCCTTGCTCTTGTTGCCGTGACAGCGGTACCGCTCGCGCTTGCCCTTGGCCGGGTCGCCCTTCACGAAGTAGAGGGCGCTTCCGCACAACAGGCAGAACGTCACGCCCACCGTCGGCGACGTAGAGCCCTTCTGCTTCTTGTACTTGACCGAGGCGACGGCTTCCGACAGCTTCGTCCACTCCTCCTCGTTCAGTACCGGCTCAGAGCGCATGACAGGTGTGCCGTCGTCGTTGCGGGCTACGGCGCCACTGGCGCGTACGTACTCCCCGAGCAGGGAGCGGCTGATCAGTACGGCTTGCACTGTGGTAGGTGTCCACCTGGCTCCCCGAGGCTTCGGGTCGGCCAGCCGAGTTGTGCTCTCGCCTGCCGCCGCGCGGATGCGAGCGATGTCCTGAGCCGTGGGTACACCTTGCTCGTTCAACCAGTCGGCGACGGCCGAGAAGCTCGGCTTCTCGATGAAGCGCCGGATCATCTCGATCAGCGTCGGGCCGTACTCGGGGTCGAGTTCCAGAGTGAAGCCTGCGTCGCCCTTCACTGCTCTACGTCCGAACGGGACAAGGCCACCCGGCCAACGGCCGGTCTTCCGCATGGTCTCCCGGGAAGCCTTGTTGCGGGCCTTGATGGCGTCCAGCTCGGCCTCTGCGACCACAGCCAGGATCTTGGCGATGGTCTTGCCCCACGGCTTCGAGAGGTCGAATCCCTCCTCGCAGGAGATGAGGCCCTTACCGTTCGCCTCGCACCACTCGATGATGTCCGAGAGGTGGCGGACCGACCGTGCGATGCGGTCGATCTTCAGGATGATGATGTGGTCGAACTGGTCCTTCTTGTTGTTGAGCCAGTCCCCCAGGGACGGGCGTACCCACGGCGAGATGGACGCCGACACGTCGATGTCGACGGCGAAGTCGACCAACTCCATTTCCTCCGCGTCCGCACGCTTGCTGATGCGGGTGCGCTGCGTGTCCTCCCCCGTCTGGTTCTCGTTGCCGACGGACAGACGGACCACGCCAAGAGCCCTGGGCTTCTCGCTCACGCTCTTACCTCCCCCACAAGGGGCGGCCCTCCCTGGCCGCCCTCACGCAGCGGGAAGTTTACAGACCGCGCCGACCGTCCTCTTCCTAGACGGCTCGACGCTGACCAACCCGTCGCTGGCGCAGGTGAAGCAGAAGGTCGGCGCGTAAGCGAGCGGCCGGACGGACGGTGTGAGCAGAGGGGTGGCCCTCCCCGTGCGGGAGGGCCACCCCTCTGCGTGCGGGAGGGGGCCACCCCTCCGCGTCGTGGTACCTCAGACGAAGCCGCGCGTCGGCAGGGGCTTGCCGTACCAGAGCTCGATGAGGCGGGCCGCGATCGAGATGCCGTAGGGCGGGAGCACCTCGCCGGACTCGAAGGCGGCGCCCAGCTCGTCGCGGGAGAACCAGCGGGCCTCGTGGATCTCGTCGCCGTCGACGTTGATGTCGGTGGAGGTGGCGCGGGCCGTGAAGCCCAGCATGAGGCTGGACGGGAAGGGCCAGGGCTGGCTGGCGACGTACTCGACGGGGCCGACGGTGATGCCGACCTCCTCGTGCACCTCGCGGCGCACCGACTGCTCGATGGACTCGCCGGGCTCCACGAAACCGGCCAGCGTCGAGAAGCGGCCCTCGGGCCAGTGGACCTGGCGGCCGAGCAGGATGCGGTCGTCGGCGTCGGTGACGGCCATGATCACCGCGGGATCGGTGCGCGGATAGTGCTCGGCGCCACAGGCGGGGCAGCGGCGGATGTGGCCCGCGGCGGCGATGACGGTGCGCTCGCCGCAGCGGGAGCAGAAGCGGTGCAGACGCTGCCAGTTCTCCAGGGCCACCGCGTGCACCAGCAGGCCCGCGTCCCGGGGCGACAGCAGCAGGCCGGCCTCGCGCAGGCCCGCCGGACGCGCGGACTGGTCCATGCGGCCGGGCAGGGAGTCCTTCTGGAGGGCGAAGTAGCTGACTCCGGCCTCGTCGGTCCCCAGGAAGTACCGGTGTGCCTCGGTGAGCGGGGCCTCGAAGGAGGGGGTCATGACGAGTTCGGTACGCCCGTCGGGCGTCTCGTCGATGAGGGCCTGGCCTCCGGAGACCACGAAGCAGCGCGTCGAGGGGTGGCTCCACGCCGCCGCGAGCCAGGCCTCGTCGAGGCGGTGGTGGGCGGCGCGGTCGATACCGCTCGGAGCGGTGAGCGAAATGGGACGGTCGGCGGTGTGGTCGGTCCAGGTGGTCACGGGTGCTTCCAACTCCCCCGGTGAGCGGTTCTTTTCGGCAGGCGGTTCAGCGGGTCGTACGGCGGGTGGCGGCCGGGTCCGGGAGGGCTCTGCTGCCCGCGGCGGCCCTTTCAGTGTGCCGCGCGCCCGAGGCCGGTCCGGACCAGGTCCGTACTGGGCGCTCAGGGCGCATGGCGCCAGTGTTCCGCCAGGTCACCCCACAGGTGGGCGGAGGTTTCGACGCCCTTGAGGAGCAGGTCCAGTTCCACCTTCTCGTTGGGGGCGTGCCAGCCGTCGGACGGGACGGAGATGCCGAGGAAGAGCACGGGTGCGCCGAGGACCTCCTGGAGGTCGGCGGCCGGTCCGGAGCCGCCCTCGCGGGTGAAGCGGACCGGCTTCTCGAAGGCGCGGCTCATGGCGCGGACCACCGACTGCAGCGCCGGGTGGTCCAGCGGTGTCAGACAGGGCCGCGTGGCCGCGCCGAAGGTGATCTCGCAGCGGATGCCGGCGGGCACCTGCTCGGCGGCCCAGGCGCGGACCGCCTTCTCGACGTGGTCGGGGTCCTGGCCCGCGACCAGCCGGAAGGAGAGCTTCACCATGGCGGACGACGGGACGATCGTCTTGCTGCCCGGGCCCTGGTAGCCGCCGCCGATGCCGTTGACCTCGGCGGTGGGGCGGGCCCAGATCCGCTCCAGTGTGGTGTGTCCGGCCTCGCCATGGGCGGCGTACGACTTGGCCGTGCGCAGCCACTGCCGCTCGTCGAAGGGCAGCTCGGCGAAGAGTGCGCGTTCGCGGTCGGTGAGTTCGACCACTCCGTCGTAGAAGCCCGGGATCGCCACGCGCGCCTGGTCGTCGTGCAGGGCGGCGACGAGGCGGGCGACGGCCGTGGCCGGATTGGGGACCGCGCCGCCGAAGGACCCCGAGTGGATGTCCTGGTCGGGGCCGTGCAGCTGGATCTCGCACTCGGCGAGGCCACGCATGCCGGTGCAGACCGTGGGGGTGTCCTCGGACCACATGCCGGTGTCGGAGACGATCACCGCGTCGGCGGTGAGCCGCTCGGCACGCTCCTCCACGAGGGCCCGGAAGTGGGGCGAGCCGGACTCCTCCTCGCCCTCGATCAGCAGCTTGAGGTGGACCGCCGGGGCGGTGCGGCCGGTGGCGGCGAGGTGGGCGCGGACGCCGAGTGTGTGGAAGAACACCTGCCCCTTGTCGTCGGCCGCACCGCGCGCGTAGAGGCGGTTCTCGCGGACGACGGGCTCGAAGGGCTCGCTGTGCCAGCCGTCCTCACGGGCCGCCGGCTGCACGTCGTGGTGGCCGTAGACGAGGATCGTCGGTGCTTCAGGGTCGCCGCAGGGCCACTCGGCGAAGACGGCCGGGGCGCCTGGCGTCGGCCATACCTCGGCGGTCGGGAAACCGGTCTCCTTCAGCTTGGCGGCGAGCCAGTCGGCACTGCGGCGTACGTCGGTCGCGTGGTCCGGCTGCGCCGACACGGACGGGATGCGCAGCCAGTCGACGAGGTCGTCGAGGAAGCGGGCGCGGTGCTGCTCGATGTACGTACGGACAGCGCTGACAGCATTGTCAACGGGGTGGCTCATGCCCACGAGCCTATCGGCCCGCGCGGACACCCCGACCGTGCTGTTCGTCACCGACCGGCTCGGCCAGCAGCAGACTCTCCAGCGCGGCGCGGTCCGGCAGCCCGTCGGGCCGGACGACCTCGCCGGTGCGTACGTACAGGAAGGCGGCCGTCACCGACTCCAGGGGTACGCGCTGCTGCTCGGCCCAGGCCAGGCGGTAGAGCGCGAGCTGGAGCGGGTCCGCGGTGGCGGCGCGGCCGGTCTTCCAGTCGACGATCTCGTACGTTGCCGTGCGGCCGTCGCCTTCCTTGTAGACGGCGTCGATGCGACCGCGTACGACCCGGCCGGCGAGCGAGAGCTGGAACGGCGCCTCGACGCGGTAGGGGGTGCGCCGGGCGTATTCGGTGCGTTCGAAGGCGTTCTTGAGGAACTCCAGATCGCGCTCGTCGGCGATCTCGGCGTCGGCGCCGGGCAGCTCCTCCGGTTCCAGCAGGGGCAGCGTCAGCGGTTCGAAGCGTGCTTCCACCCAGGCGTGGAAACGGGTACCGCGGCGGGCGGCGGGCTGGGGCGGGCGGGGCATGGGCCGGGCCAGCTCCTGCGCGAAGCCGTCCGGGTCGGCGGCCAGGCTCAGCAGCTGGGAGGCGGTCAGCGACGCCGGGAGACGCACCTCGGTCACGCTCTCGCGGGCGCGGAGGAGCTCGCCGGTGAGGGCGTCCAGGTCGCGGTCCCAGGAGGCGACCGTGCGGGCCTCCTCGGGGGTCAGGCGAGCGGATGCGGGCTCTCGGGAGGCGGGTGCCGGTTCCGGCGTCCGGGGATGCGGGCGAGCGCCCTCGGTGTCGCCGGGCGGTACGGAAGGTGCCGTCTGGTGCGGGATCACGGGGCGGCGGTCCGTCGGCGGTGTGGTGGGGCGGTCCGTCGGCGGTGTGGCGGTCGGGCCCGGCGGCGGTGCGGCGGTCGGGCCCGGCGGCGGTGCGGCGGTCGGGCCCGGCGGCGGTGTGGCGGGCCGGTCCGTGGTCCAGGAGTCCCAGTCCGCGGGGCCTTCGGCCCGGCCGGGGTCCTCTTCCTCCTCCAGGAGTGCCTCGTCGTCCCCGGGAGGCGGCGGCCAGTCCGGGTCGTCGTAGGTGTCCGGGTCGTGCGTGGCGGCGGGACGGCCGTCCTCTTGGGAGGCGAGGTCGTCCAGGTGGGCGAGAACCGTCTCGGCGGCGGCCCGGCGGCGGGCGAGGGCCTCGTCGTCCAGGGGCAGGGGCCAGGCCTGGTCGGCGGTCGCCTGCTGCAGGGCCGGGTTCTCCTCGTCCTCGGCGGGTGCGTCCGCCCAGGCCTCGATCTCGCCGTGTCCGGCGGCGCAGTGCTCGTACAGGGCCGTGAGGAAGGCGGACGGTCCGCGGGGCTTCTTCTGGGCGGGGCCCCACCAGTGGCCGGAGCCCAGCAGCAGGGAGCGGGGACGGGTGAAGGTGACGTAGCCGAGGCGGAGTTCCTCGGTGTGCTGGTGATCCTTCATGGCCTCGTGGAAGGCCTTGAGGCCCCGGGAGTCCCAGGAGTCGACGTCGGGCAGGGTGTCGGCGTCGCCGCGCAGGCCGTGCGGCAGCACCTTGCCCTGCGCGGTCCACTTCTCGCGGCCCTGGCCGCTGGGGAAGGTGCCGGTGACCAGCCCGGGTACGGCGACGACGTCCCACTCCAGGCCTTTGGACCTGTGCGCGGTCAGCACCTTGACGGTGTTCTCTCCGCCGGGCAGGGCGTTGTCGAGGCCCTTCTCGTACTGGGCGGCGGTGCGCAGGAAGCCGAGGAAGGCGAGCAGGGTGGCCTCGCCGTCGCTCGCGGCGAAGGACGCGGCGACATCGAGGAAGTTCGACAGGGTCTCGCGGCGCCGGGCGGCCAGGGCGTGCGGGGACGCCGACAGCTCCACCTCCAGGCCGGTGACGGCGAGGACGCGGTGCAGGACGTCCATGAGCGGGTCGGACAGGGATCGGCGCAGGTCGCGCAGTTCGGCGGCCAGCCGTGCGAAGCGCACGCGCGCGTCCGGCGAGAAGGGCAGTCCGTCGTCGTCCCCGGAGCCGTCCAGGGGCGTCTCCAGGAAGGTGTCGAGGGCGTCCGCGAGCGATATCACCTCGGCCGGATCGACGCCCTCGACGGCCTCGGCGAGCCTCCGGTCGGGGTCGTCGTCGCCGTCCACGCGCGCGTGGGCCACCAGGAGCCGGGCCCGGCGTCCGAGAAGGGCGAGGTCGCGGGGGCCGATGCGCCAGCGCGGGCCGGTGAGCAGGCGGACCAGGGGGGCGTTGGCGCCGGGGTCCTGGAGGACCTCGCAGACGGCGACCAGGTCGGCCACCTCGGGCAGGTGCAGCAGTCCGGACAGGCCCACGACCTCGACGGGGACGTCGCGGGCCACCAACGCGCCCTGGATCTCGGCGAAGTCGGTCGCCGTGCGGCACAGGACGGCGATCTCACCGGGCGCCTTGCCGGTGCGCACGAGGTGGGCGACGGAGTCGGCGAGCCAGTCGATCTCCTCGGCGTGGGTGCGCAGCAGGGCGCACCGCACCATGCCGTCGCGTTCGGCGCCCGGGGCGGGGCGCAGGGCCTCCACGCCCGCGTGCATGGCGCGCAGGGGCTCGGCGAGGCCGTTGGCGAGGTCGAGGAGACGGCCGCCGCTGCGGCGGTTCTCGCTGAGCGCCTGGCGGGTGGCCGGGCGGCCGTCCGCGCGGGCGAAGTGCTCGGGGAAGTCGTCGAGGTTCGCGACCGACGCACCGCGCCAGCCGTAGATCGCCTGGCAGGGGTCGCCCACCGCGGTCACGGGGTGGCCGGTGCCGCCGCCGAACAGGCCCGCCAGGAGGATCCGCTGGGCCACGGAGGTGTCCTGGTACTCGTCGAGCAGGACGACCCGGAACTCGTCGCGCAGGACGCGGCCCACCTCGGGCAGCCCGGCCAGCTGTGCGGACAGGGCGATCTGGTCACCGAAGTCGAGCAGGTCCCGTTCGCGTTTGGCGGCCCGGTAGCGGATCACCAGGTCGGCGAGTTCGCGGCGCGCGGCGGCGGCCTCGGGGACCTTGCGCAGGTCGGCGTTGCTGAGCTTGACGCCCTGGAGGGAGTCCAGGAGGCCGGCGTCCCAGGTGCGCAGGTCCTCGGGGCGTACGAGGTGCTCGGCGAGCTCGGCGTCGAGGGCGAGGAGGTCGCTGACCAGGTCGGCGAAGGAGCGGGTGAGCGCCGGGTAGGGGCCGGGGGCCTCGCGCAGGACCCGCGCGGCGAGCTGGTAACGGGAGGCGTCGGCGAGGAGGCGGGAGGTCGGTTCCAGCCCGAGCCGCAGACCGTGGTCGGTCAGGAGGCGGCCCGCGAAGGCGTGGTACGTCGAGATCGCCGGCTCGCCGGGCGGGTTGTCCGGGTCGATCACGTCCGGGTCGGTGACGCCGGCTCTGACGAGCGCCTTGCGGACGCGTTCGGCGAGCTCGCCGGCGGCCTTGTTGGTGAAGGTGAGGCCGAGGACCTGTTCCGGGGCCACCTGGCCGGTGCCGACCAGCCACACCACGCGTGCCGCCATCACCGTCGTCTTGCCCGAACCGGCTCCGGCCACGATCACCTGCGGGGCGGGCGGCGCCACGATGCAGGCCGTCTGCTCCGGGGTGAAGGGGATGCCGAGGAGCTCCTTGAGCTGATCGGGATCGGTGAGATGGGCGGGCACGTCGAAGAGGCTAGCGGCGGGCACTGACAGTGGGTGCCGGGTCGCCTTCGGATCCGAGAGATGCGCAGGTCAGGCCGGTGGGTGCGTCTTATCACACTGGTTCTCCCGCTCCCGTGGCCCGCCGGGGGCGACTCACTCGACGACGTGCCGGCCCTCGGGACGCGCGCTGCACGACGCCCGGAAGGCGCAGTGGGTGCAGTGCTGGCCCACGGTCGGGGTGAACCGTTCGTCGAGGACCTTGCCGGCGGCCGTGGCCAGCAGGTCGCCCACCCACTCGCCCGCCGCCCCTTCCAGGGAATCCTGCGCCTGCACCTTGGGCAGGGTCTCGCCGCCGTCCCGCTTGGGCGCTCCCTGGCGCAGCTGGACGAGTTCGGCGCCGCCCGGCTGGGGGCGTACGCCCTGGAAGGCCTCGTCGACGGCGCCCTCGCGGACGGCGAGCTGGTAGACGGCGAGCTGCGGGTGGCGGGCCACCTCGGCGGAGGTGGGCGCCTGTTTGCCGGTCTTGAAGTCGACGACGTAGGCACGGCCGTCGCCGTCGGCCTCGACGCGGTCCATCTGGCCGCGGATGCGCACCTCGTAGTCGCCGGCCTCCAGGGTCACGTCGAAGTCGTGCTCGCTCGCCACCGGTGTGCGCCCGGCGCGGTCCATGACGTGCCACTTCAGGAAGCGTTCGAGTGCCACGCGCGCGTTGGCCTTCTCCTGCGCCGACTTCCACGGCGCGTCGAACGCGAGCGCGTTCCACACGGAGTCCAGGCGCTCCATGAGGACGGCGAGGTCGGCCGGGGTGCGCCCGGAGGCCACCTCGTCGGCGAGGACGTGCACGACGTTGCCGAAGCCCTGGGCGGCGGTGGCGGGTGCGTCGGCCTTCACCTCACGGCCCAGGAACCACTGCAGGGCGCAGGTGTTGGCCAACTGGTCCAGGGCACTGCCCGAGAGTGTGACGGGCTGGTCGCGGTCGCGCAGCGGCACCTTGCTCTCGGTCGGGTCCCACATGCCCCACCAGCGGTAGGGGTGGGCGGACGGCACCAGGGGACGGCCGTCCTCGTCGGCGAGGGCGGCGAGGCGGGCCAGGCGGCGGGCTGCCGCCTCCCTCAGGGGTTCGGAGACGCGGGGGTCGACCGTGGTGGCGCGCAGTTCGGCGACGAGCGCCGCGACGGCGAGGGGTCGGCGGGGGCGGCCCGTGACGTCGACGGGTTCGACGCCGAGCTCGGTCAGGAACCGGGAGGGCTGGTCGCCGTCGTCGGCCGGTGCCTTCACGGCGGTCACGACGAGCCGTTCACGCGCGCGCGTGGCGGCCACGTAGAACAGGCGGCGTTCCTCGGCGAGCAGTGCTCCGGGCGTGAGGGGTTCGGCGAGCCCGTCCCGGCCGATGCGGT
Organism: Streptomyces sp. AC627_RSS907; assembly: GCF_019049165.1. NCBI lineage: Bacteria > Bacillati > Actinomycetota > Actinomycetes > Kitasatosporales > Streptomycetaceae > Streptomyces > Streptomyces sp. AC627_RSS907. Next base: position 24,176 of record NZ_JAGMUE010000052.1, on the reverse strand, counting down.
CGGCCTCCAGCAGCGAACCGCGGCGGCGCAGGTCCGGCCACAGGCCTTCCTGGACGCCCGCCACGACGACCAGCCGCCATTCCAGCCCCTTCGAGCGGTGCGCGGTCATCAGGCGGACGGCGTCGGGGCGTACGGCACGCCGTGTGAGGGTGTCGGCGGCGATGTCCTCGGCGTCGATCTCCTCCAGGAAGTTCAGGGCGCCTCGGCCTCCGGTGCGTTCCTCCGCGCGGGCGGCCGTCGCGAACAGCGCGCACACGGCGTCGAGGTCTCGGTCGGCGTTGCGTCCGGCCGCGCCGCCACGCCGGGCGGACCGTTCCAGGCGGCTGGGCCACGGGGTGCCCTCCCACAGGTCCCACAGTGCCTCTTCGGCGCTGCCGCCGCCCGCCAGGCGCTCGCGGGCCCTGCGGAGCAGCGCGCCGAGCCGCTGGGCGCCACGCGCGTACGCGGGGTCGTGCACCGCCAGCCGCTCCGGCTCGGCCAGCGCCCGCGCGAGCAGTTCGTCCGAGGGCGGCGGCAGGGGGTTCCCGGCGGCGCGCTCCTCTTCGCGCAGGGCGCGGCCGAGGCGGCGCAGGTCGGCGGCGTCCATGCCGGCGAGGGGTGAGCCGAGCAGGGTGAGGGCGGTGTCGGTGGGGAGCCAGCAGGCGTCCGCCGCGCGGTCGGCACCATCGCCGGACGCCGGTTCCACCGCCGTGCGGGCGTCTCCCGCGGCTGCGGCTGTCTTCGGCGCCGTGTCGGCGACCGCCCCGGCCATGGACACCACCTCGGCATCGCCACCCGCCGGCACCACGGCGCCCACCGCCGGACCCGCGCCCTTCGGTGCCGCAGCGTCCGCCGCGGTGCCGGCATCCTCGCCCACCACAGCGTCCACCGCCGTGGCGGTACCCGCCGATGCGGCATCTTCGGCCGCCGTGTCAGCAGCCGTCGCGACGACGGCGTCGGCCGCCTCGGCATCCGCCGCCGCCTCGGCATCCGCCCCCGTCACGGTGTCCGCCACCGCATCGGCACCCGCGCCGTTGCGAGGCTCCTCCCCCACCGCATCGCCGTCCGCCCCGCGTCCGGCCTCCGCCCCACGTCCGGCCTCCGCCGCCGGCCGGCCACCGGCGCCCGCCCCCGGCCTCTCGCCGGCCGCCGCCTCCGCCTCCGCGACCGCCCGCAGTGCCGTCAGCAGGGGCGCCACCGCCGGCTCGTGGCGCAGGGGGAGGTCGTCGCCGTCGACGTCCAGGGGGACGCCGGCCGCGGTGAGGGCGCGGCGGACCGCGGGGATGGTGCGGGAGCCGGCACGCACCAGGACGGCCATGTCGCCCCAGGGGACGCCGTCCTCCAGGTGGGCCCGGCGCAGGATGTCGGCGATGTTGTCCGTCTCGGTGCCCGGCGTCGGGTACGTGTACACCTCCACGCGTCCCCCGTCCCGTGCCGGGGCGAGATCGCGGTGGGCGCGCACCTTGTCGGCGGGGAGCCTGGTCAGCGGCATGCGCTGGGTCAGCAGCCGGGTGGCGGCCAGCAGTGCCCCTCCGGACCGGCGCGAGGTGCGCAGTACCTCGACCGGCGCCGGGCGGCCGTCCGCACGCCGGAAGGCGTCCGGGAAGTCGAGGATGCCGTTGACGTCCGCGCCCCGGAAGGCGTAGATCGACTGGTCGGGATCGCCGAAGGCGACGAGGGTACGTCCGCCGCCCGCCAGGGCGTGCAGCAGCCGCACCTGGGCGGGGTCGGTGTCCTGGTACTCGTCGACGTACACCGCGTCGTACTGGGCGGCCAGGTGTGCGGCGACCTCGGGGCGGCGGGCGAGGAGCACCGCGCGGTGGACGAGTTCCGCGTAGTCGAGCACGCCCTGCAGGTCGAGCACGTCGAGGTACTCGGCGAGGAAGACGGCGGCGGCCCGCCAGTCCGGGCGGCCGATGCGCCGGGCGAAGGCTCCCAGGGCTTCCGGGCCGAGGCCCAGTTCGCGGCTGCGGGCGAGGACCGCGCGCACCTCGTCGGCGAAGCCCCGGGTGGTCAGGCAGGCGCGCAGTTCGTCGGGCCAGCGCACATGGGCCAGGCCCAGCCGCTCCAGGTCGACCTGCCCGGCGAGCAGCTCGCGCACCGTCACGTCCTGCTCCGGGCCGGAGAGCAGCCGAAGGGGCTCCACGAACAGGGCGGTGTCCTGGTGTGCGCGGACCAAGGCGTAGCCGAAGGAGTGAAAGGTCGTCGCCCGGGGAGCGCGCGCGGCGCCCATGCGCAGCGCCATCCGGTCACGCAGCTCGACGGCCGCCTTGCGGCTGAAGGTCAGCACCAGGATCCGCTCGGGGTCGCCGCCGCGGGCGATCCGGTCCGCCACGGACTCGACCAGCGTGGTCGTCTTGCCGGTACCCGGGCCTGCCAGGACGAGCAGTGGTCCGGTCCTGTGGTCAACCACGGCGCGCTGAGCGGCGTCCAGACGAGGGGGGTCCATGCGCGCCGGCGGGGTACGCACCAGCCGGTAGGCGCCACGGCTCCCCCGTCGCACCTGGGGGTGCGACGGGTGTCCGGTGGAGGAAGAGGAGCTCACGTGGTTCGCCGGTCCTGGTGGGTGTACGGGTGGGCCGTCCGCGCTGCGGGGACGGCGGTGGCCGCGGGATGAGGGTCTCCCGCGCGGGCGACACCGCGCCGGCGAACGAGGCGGAAGCAGGGCTTCCGCCCCTTCTTCCCTCCGGCCGCTCGCGGCGCGGGAGTCTCCCGCCCCACGAACGTACGTCATGTCACGAGCATGCCCGTATTGTCCCGTTTCGCTCATGCGGATCACGGGTCACACATCGGCCGGCTGGATGCCGGAAGCTGTCAGATGTGGCCCTGTGCGCGTTCGCCGCCGTCCCACCGCGCCCGCTTCAGGTCGAGGCGCGGCAGGTGGTCCTCCGCCGTTCTGCCCGCCTCTCTCAGAGGCGTGCCCTCCTCCCGGTAGCGGCCGAGCGCCTCGAGCTCGTGCCCCGCGAGCAGCACTCCGTCCGCGCGCACGACACGCCACCATGGCACTCCGCCCCCATAGAGGGACATCACCCGCCCGACCTGACGGGGTCCGCCCTCCCCCACGTACTCGGCGACATCCCCGTACGTCATGACGCGGCCCGGTGGAATCAGTTCGGTCACGTCCAGTACGCGCTCGGCGTACTCGGGCAGCGCGTCCGCGTACTCCGGGCGGGCGTCGTCCGGAAGGCTCTGCTCGCTCATCCGTCCCATCCTGCCCCACCCCACCGACAACGCGACGCGCTCCCGACGGTGCGCGTCCCTCGCCCGGGAGCGGCGCGTCGGGCAGACTGTGCGGCCCGCGCGGGCACCCTGATGCCTCCGCAGGCCGACGGGGCATGCCACCATCGTGCGGGCGGTGACCAGTGATACGAGAGCAAGAAGAGGCGATGAAGCAGCAGGGTGTGCACCCCGAGGACGCCGAGGGCACCTCCGGCTCTTCGTCGCGCCCGGGCACCGCGGCCGGAAGCGACGAGAAGCGTGCGGCGGGAGGCAGGTCGGCGACGGCCGCCGACCCCGACGACGTGGCGCACATCGACGAGGTGGAGGGCGACGAACCGCTGCTCCCCGCGCGCGTGCACCGTCCGTCGGACCTGATGCGGCTCCTGGTGGGCGTGCTCGCCGTCGGCGCGCTGCTCGCTGTCGCCGCCTTCGCGCACGGCACCACCTCGGGTCTCGAGCAGGACATCAGCAAGGGCACCGGGCAGGCGCCCGACCTGCTGATCAAGATCGCGGGTCTGGCCTCCAGCATCGCGATCCTTCTGGTGCCGGTCGCGTTCGCGATCGAGCGGCTGGTCAAACGGGACGGGTTGCGGATCGCCGACGGCGTGCTGGCGGCGGTCCTCGCACACGGTGTGACCCTCGCCACCGACCTGTGGGTCGCCAAGGCCGCCCCCGGCTCCATCCAGGACGCGCTCACTCAGCCGTCCCCGGGGGACGTCCACGCCCTCACCGATCCCGTGCACGGCTACCTGGCGCCGGTCATCGCCTACATGACGGCCGTCGGCATGTCCCGCAGACCACGCTGGCGCGCGGTGCTGTGGATCGTGCTGCTCCTCGACGCCTTCTCGATGCTCGTCACCGGCTACACGACGCCGTTCTCGATCATTCTGACGGTCCTCATCGGCTGGTCCGTGGCCTACGGAACGCTGTACGCGGTCGGCTCCCCGAACGTCCGGCCCACCGGGCGGACGCTGATGGCGGGCCTGCGGACCGTGGGCTTCCACCCGGTGACCGCCGCCCGCGAGGAGGTGCCGTCGGACAGCGCCGAGACCGGTGACCGCGGCCGGCACTACTTCGTCACACTGGAGGACGGCCGGCCGCTGGACGTGACGGTGGTGGACCGGGAGCAGCAGGCCCAGGGCTTCTTCTACCGGGCGTGGCGCAACCTGACCCTGCGCGGCTTCGCCACCCGCAGCAGTCTCCCGTCGCTGCGGCAGGCCCTGGAGCAGGAGGCGCTGCTCGCCTACGCGGCGATCGCGGCGGGTGCCAACGCCCCCAAGCTGATCGCGACGTCCGAACTGGGTCCCGACGCCGTGATGCTCGTCTACGAGCACACCGGCGGGCGCACCCTCGACTCGTTGCCGGACGAGGAGATCACCGACGACCTGCTGCGTGGCGCCTGGGAACAGGTGCGGGCTCTGCAGTCCCGTCGCATCGCGCACCGCAGGCTGGTGGGTGACGCCATCCTGGTGGATCGTTCCGGCTCGGTGATCCTCACCGACCTGCGCATCGGTGAGATCGCCGCCGGGGACCTGCTGCTGCGCATGGACGTCTCCCAGCTTCTGGTGACGCTCGGCCTGCGGGTGGGTGCCGAACGCGCGGTCGCCTCGGCGGTGGACGTGCTCGGTCCCGACGCCGTGGCGGACTGCCTTCCGATGCTCCAGCCCATCGCGCTCAGCCGCTCCACGCGCGCGACCCTGCGCAAGCTGGCCCGGGAACGGGCCCAGCGCGAACGGGAGGCGGTCCTGGAGTCGTCCCGGCAGGCCAAGCTGGCCCGCGCGGAGGCGGCCGGAGCCGACGACCGTGGACCCGTACGCGAGGATCACGACAAGGCCAGGCCCGGGAAGCAGGGGAAGGCCGACAAGAAGGCCGTGCGCGCCGAGCAGCGGGCCGAGAAGCGGGCCGTGGACGAGGCGCTGGAGGGGGCGCGGGAGGAGGACCTGCTCACACAGATCCGCCATGCCGTCCTGCGGATCAGGCCACAGGCGCCCGTCGAGCCGGCCCGTCTGGAGCGCGTCCGGCCACGCACGCTGATCAGTTTCATCGCCGGTGCGATCGGCGCGTACTTCCTGCTGACTCAGCTCACCCACATCGAGTTCGGTCCGCTGATCGCGAACGCCGAGTGGGGGTGGGTCATCGCGGCCGCCCTGTTCTCGGCGGCGAGCTACGTCGCGGCGGCGATGGCCCTCCTGGGATTCGTACCGGAGCGGGTGCCGTTCGTGCGGACCGTGGCCGCACAGGTCGCCGGGTCGTTCGTGAAGATCGTCGCCCCCGCGGCGGTCGGTGGTGTCGCCCTGAACACGCGGTTCCTCCAGCGTGCGGGGGTGCGGCCGGGGCTCGCGGTGGCGAGTGTGGGCGCCTCGCAGTTGTTCGGACTCGGCTGTCACATCCTGATGCTGCTGTCCTTCGGCTATCTGACCGGAACCGAGAAGACGCCGTCGCTGTCGCCCTCCCGGACGGTCATCGCGGGTCTGCTGACGGTGGCGGTGCTCGTACTCGTGGTGACCTCGGTACCGTTCCTGCGGAAATTCGTCGTCACGCGCGTGCGGTCGCTCTTCGCCGGAGTCGTGCCGCGCATGCTGGACGTGCTGCAACGGCCGCAGAAGCTGGTCACCGGCATCGGCGGCATGCTGCTGCTCACCGCCTGCTTCGTGATGTGCCTGGACGCCTCGATCCGGGCCTTCGGGGACGAGTCGACGTCGATCAGCCTGGCGAGCGTCGCCGTGGTCTTCCTCGCGGGCAACGCACTGGGATCCGCCGCTCCGACGCCGGGCGGGGTGGGCGCGGTGGAGGCCACCCTGACGGTCGGTCTGATCGCCGTGGGCCTGCCCAAGGAGGTCGCCGCACCCGCGGTACTGCTGTTCCGTCTGCTCACGCTGTGGCTGCCGGTACTGCCGGGCTGGCTGGCCTTCAACCACCTGTCGCGGAAAGAGGCGCTGTAGCGGCCCCGGAGCCGTCCGGGGCCGCCGGCCCGGCGAACCGCCCCTACCCCGTACGGCCCCTACCCCGTACGGCCCCTGCCCCGCGCGCACGGGCCCGCGCGACCGCACGATGGACGCATGCCGAAACCCGTCCGGCTGCGTGCCGCCGCTCTGACCGCCGCCGTAGTAGCGCTGTCCGCCCTGCTGGCGGGCTGCGGCGGCGACTCCCCGGAGGACGAGGACCTGCCGGACCAGAAGCTCAGCTGGAGGGACTGCCCGGCACCGTCGGAGGCCGAAGGCGGCGGCACCGCCCCCTCCCCGCTGCCGGACGGTGACACGTGGCAGTGCGCCACCATGAGGGCGCCGCTCGACTGGGACGACCCCAAGGGCGACACGATCGACCTGGCGCTGATCCGGGCCAGGACGAGCGGCGAGGCGGACCGGCGGATCGGCTCGCTGATCTTCAACTTCGGCGGACCGGGCGGATCAGGTGTCACCACACTGCCCGCCTTCGGCCAGGACTACGCGAAACTGCGCACCCGCTACGACCTGGTCAGCTTCGACCCCCGCGGGGTCGGCCGCAGCGCGCCCGTGGAATGCCTGGACGACAAGCAGCTCGACACCTACTTCCAGCAGGACGCCACCCCGGACGACGCGGCCGAGCGCACCGAGCTGCTGGACAACACGAAGAGGTTCAACGCGGCCTGCGAGAAGAACTCGAAGAAAGTCCTGCCGCACGTGGCCACCACCGACGCGGCCCGCGACATGGACCTGATGCGCCAGGTCCTCGGCGACGACAAGCTGCACTACTTCGGCATCTCCTACGGCACCGAACTCGGCGGCGTCTACGCCCACCTGTTCCCTGGGACGGTGGGCCGCGCCGTCTTCGACGCGGTCGTCGACCCGACCCAGACCTCGGAACGGGGGACGCTCGGCCAGGCCAAGGGCTTCCAGCTGGCGCTCGACAACTATGCCGAGGACTGCGTGTCGAAGGTCGAGGAGTGCCCCGTCGGCGACAGCGCCCAGGACGTCAAGAACCGCATCGCCCGGCTGCTGAAGGACCTCGACCGCGAACCGATCCCGGGCGTCTTCCCCCGTGAACTCACCCAGACCGCCGCGACCAGCGGCATCGCGCAGGCGCTGTACTCGAAGGACTTCTGGGAGTACCTCACCGAGGGCCTGGCCCAGGCGTACGACGGGGACGGCAGGGTTCTGATGGTGCTGTCCGACTCGTTGAACGGGCGTGACGAGAACGGCGAGTACAGCAACCTCACCGCGGCCAACGTCGCCATCAACTGCGCCGACGACAAACCGCGGTACGACCCGGCGTACGTGGAGCGCAGGCTGCCCGAGTTCCGGAAGGCGTCCGCGCTGTTCGGCGACTACCTCGCCTGGTCCATGATCAGCTGCACCGGCTGGCCGGTCGCCGGCGCTGCCGACCATCCCGACGTCAGCGCGCCCGGGGCGCCGCCGATCCTGGTCATCGGCAACACAGGTGACCCGGCGACGCCCTATGAGGGCGCGGCGAGGATGGTTGACGCGCTGGGGAAGGACGTCGGTGTGGAACTGACCTACGAGGGCCAGGGGCACGGCGCCTACGACAGCAAGAACCCGTGCGTACGGGACGCGGTGGACGGCTATCTGCTGGACGGAAGGGTGCCGGCCGCCGGGACCGTCTGCTCCTGACCCCACGATGCCCAAACCCCTCCGTATCCGCAGCTCAGAACGTTATCCACAGGGCGCAGCGGGCGTTGCACGGTCCGCCTACCATGGCATGACCGCCATCCGCCGCACGGCGCGGACGGCTCGTGAGGGGGAGAGCACATGACGCGGCTCGGACGGTGGACGGCTCTGACGGCCGCCGCCGCACTGCTGACGGCGGGCTGCAGCGGCGGCTCGTCCGAGGACGACAAGGGCGACAGGGGTGACAGCGGCGCGCGACCGTCGGCGGCAGCACCGTCGGGAGTGCCCGCGTCGCTGGCCTCCCAGACGCTGGACTGGGGCCGCTGCAAGGCCACCGCGGACTCCCCCGCGCCGGGCGGCGACTGGCAGTGCGCCACACTCGAGGCGCCGCTGGACTGGGCCGAGCCGGACGGCGAGACGATCCGCCTCGCGCTGATCCGGGCGAAGGCCACAGGGGACGAGCGGATCGGCTCCCTCTTGTTCAACTTCGGCGGCCCCGGCGGCTCGGGTGTGTCCATGATGCCGTCCTACGCCGACACCGTCTCCTCCCTCCACAAGAGGTACGACCTGGTCAGCTGGGACCCGCGCGGGGTGGCGGCCAGTGAGGGCGTCCGCTGCCGCGGCGACGAGGCGATCGAGGACGCCGAGTCGGTGGACTCCACGCCGGACACCCCGGCCGAGGAACAGGCGTACCTGAAGGACGCCGCCGACTTCGCGAAGGGCTGCGAAAAGGCCGCCGGCAAGCTGATGGCCCATGTCTCGACCACGGACACCGCCCGCGACATGGACCTGATGCGGCACGTGCTGGGCGACGAGAAGATGCACTACTTCGGCATCTCGTACGGCACCGAACTCGGCGGTGTCTACGCCCACCTGTTCCCGAACCGCGTGGGGCGTGTGGTCCTCGACGCGGTCGTGGACCCGAGCGCCGACACGATGGGCCATGCCGAGAACCAGGCGAGGGGCTTCCAGCGCGCGCTGGACGACTACCTCACATCCACCGGGCAGGACCCGGAGCAGGGGTCACGGAAGATCGCCGGTCTGCTGGAGCGGCTCGACGCGGAGCCGCTGCCGACGTCGTCGCCGGGGCGGAAGCTGACGCAGAGCCTCGCGCTCACCGGCATCGTGCTGCCCCTGTACAGCAAGGACGGCTGGCCGGCCCTGACCAGCGCACTGGCCGCCGCAGAGGACGGCGACGGCTCGGAGCTGCTCGCGCTCGCCGACGGCTACAACGAACGCGACTCCTCGGGGCGCTACGGCACGGCGACCCACTCCCAGCGGGTCATATCGTGCCTGGACGACAGGCAGCGGCCGACCGTCGAGGAGACGAGGAAGCTGCTGCCGAGGTTCGAGAAGGTCTCGCCCGTGTTCGGCGCCTTCCTCGGGTGGGACACGGCGGGCTGGTGTCACGCCTGGCCGGTGACCGGACAGCACGAGACCCCGGAGGTGAGCGCGCCCGGAGCGGCTCCGATCCTGGTGGTCGGCAACACCGGCGACCCGGCCACGCCCTACGAGGGCGCCCGCAGGATGGCGGACGAGCTCGGCAAGGGGGTCGCAGTGGTGCTCACCTGGGAGGGCGAGGGACACGGGGCGTACGGCAGCGGCAGCGACTGTGTCGACTCGACGGTCGACGCCTATCTGCTGAAGGGCTCGGTGCCGAGGGACGGCAAGACCTGCTCATGACGGCGGCGGGGGCTTCGGGCACCCACGGTGCGCGAAACCCCCGCCGTCCGGGAAACGGGTCGCGGGACCGGTCAGTAGACGGGCTTCTCCGGCTCGATCTGGTTGACCCAGCCGATCACGCCGCCGCCGACGTGTACGGCGTCCGAGAAGCCGGCGGACTTGAGGACCGCCAGGACTTCCGCACTGCGGACACCCGTCTTGCAGTTCAAGACGATCTTCTTGTCCTGCGGGAGGCTCTCCAGGGCGGAACCCATGAGGAACTCGTTCTTCGGGATCAGCCGAGCGCCCGGGATGGAGACGATCTCGAACTCGTTCGGCTCGCGGACGTCGATGAGTTCGATGTTCTCACCGTCGTCGATCCACTCCTTGAGCTGCTTGGGAGTGATCGTGGAGTCGGCGGCCGCCGCCTGGGCCTCCTCGGACACGACGCCGCAGAAGGCCTCGTAGTCGATGAGCTCGGTGACGGTCGGGTTCTCGCCGCAGACCGCGCAGTCGGGGTCTTTGCGGACCTTGACCTGGCGGTACTGCATCTCCAGTGCGTCGTAGATCATCAGGCGGCCGACCAGTGGCTCACCGATGCCGGCGAGGAGCTTGATGGCCTCGTTGGTCTGGATGGAGCCGATGGACGCGCACAGCACGCCCAGGACGCCACCCTCGGCACAGGAGGGGACCATGCCGGGGGGCGGGGGCTCCGGGTAGAGGCAGCGGTAGCAGGGACCGTGCTCGGACCAGAAGACCGACGCCTGGCCGTCGAAGCGGTAGATCGAGCCCCAGACGTAGGGCTTGTTCAGCAGCACGCACGCGTCGTTGACCAGGTAGCGGGTCGCGAAGTTGTCCGTGCCGTCGACGATCAGGTCGTACTGGCTGAAGATGTCCATCACGTTGTCGGCCTCGAGCCGCTCCTGGTGAAGGACCACGTCCACGTACGGGTTGATGCCCTTGATGGTGTCGCGGGCGGACTCGGCCTTGGAGCGGCCGATGTCGGCCTGGCTGTGGATGACCTGCCGCTGCAGGTTCGACTCGTCGACCTCGTCGAACTCCACGATGCCCAGCGTGCCGACACCGGCTGCCGCCAGGTACATCAGGGTGGGCGAGCCGAGACCGCCCGCGCCCACGGCGAGCACCTTGGCGTTCTTCAGCCGCTTCTGCCCGTCCATCCCCACGTCGGGGATGATCAGGTGGCGGGAGTACCTGCGGACCTCGTCTACGGTGAGCTCGGGGGCCGGCTCGACCAGGGGTGGCAGCGACACGGGGACTCCGTTGGTCGGTCAGTGATTACGGTTGTTCTCCTCGTAACACTGCCACGGCCTTTTTCATTCCGAGACACCCGTCCCGACCCGCGAGACGATCTCGTCCCAGTAGCCGGGCATCGTCTCCCAGGGGACGGCTCGGCCACCCCGGTCCGTGCGGTCGGTGAAGTAGATCGTCGCGGCGCCCTGCCAGCGGGCGATGCGCAGCGCCTCGTCCAGATGTCCGCGGGGGACGCCGTGGACGAAGTGGCAGAAGCGCTCGGGCTGGTGGTCCGCGCTCCAGTCGGCTGCCTGGGACCAGCGGTAATCGCTCCAGGCGCCGGAGAAGGTGACCAGTTGGTCGGCGTTCTCGGCATAGCCGGGGTAGGGGTGGGTGCCGTGCCCCAGGACGATGTGGGCGCCGTCGCGGATCACCCGCAGCGTGGTGACCGTGCGGCGAACCCCGGGGAGTGCGGCCCGTTCGGCCGGGCAGCGGTCGAGGAGGAAGCCGTCGACCCGGTACCAGTCGAGATAGCGGTGTGCGTCGGAGATCAGTGCGCCGAAGCTCCGGGCCCCGTACGCGGTGTCGAGGTGGCCGAGGACACGGACACCCGCGTTGCGCAGGCGGCCCGCCGCCTCCAGGCACTGTGGATCGGGGTGGACACCGGGACCCTCGGCGACGTTGAGGACGACCCAGTGCAGGGGTGTGCCCGGCTTGGTGAGGCCGGCCCACTCACCAGGGGCGAGGAGGGGGTGGGCCAGGCCCGGGACACCGAGGCCGGTGCGGACGCCAGTACTCGCCGTGCCCGCTTTCGTACTGGTCAGATACGGCATGCCGCCTCCATCCAGATGTCGGCGAGGGATTCTTCGAGGGCGATCCGGGGCCGCCAGCCGAGCCGGTCGCGCGCGGTGCGCACATCGGCCTGTTGCCAGCTGCCGCAGCCGTCCGGGTAGGGGTGGGCGACCGGGGCCGCGTGCTCGGTGTCGGCGCGGTGCCCGAGAGGCTCCGGGCGGTGATGGCCGAGGGTGTCGGTGCGGTGGTGGCCGAGGGAGTCGGCACGGTGGCCGGCGGACTCGGCGCGAGGGTGGCCGATGCTCGGCCGCAGCGCCCCGGGCGGTCCGTCGAGTTCGTGCAGGGCGCCGCCGTAGCCGGCCACACGGGCGAGGACGGCGGCGGCGTCGCGCAGGCGGACGGCACGGCCGGAGCCGATGTTGATGACGCCCTGCGCGGCGGAGAGGGATGCGGCGTGGACGGCGCGTGCCACGTCGCGGACGTCGATGAAGTCACGCTGCACGCCGAGTCCGCCGAGCCGGAGTTCGCCGTCGCCGGACTGCATCGCGCGGCGCATGGCCTCGGCGAGGCGGCCCAGTGGTGAACCGGCCGGGGTGCCGGGCCCGGCGGGCGAGAAGACGCGGAGGACGACGGCGTCCAGGCCGGAGCCGAGGACCAGTTCGGTCGCGGCGAGTTTGCTGACGCCGTAGGGGCCGCCGGGGCGGGGCACGGCGTCCTCCGCGGTGGAGGAACCGGGCTGGCTGGGGCCGTACTCCGCGCTGCAGCCGACCTGCACCAGGCGGGCGCCGCAGCCGCTGCGGCGCAGGGCCTCGCAGACGGTGGCGACGGCGACGGTGTTGTGCCGGGTGAGTTCGCGGGCGCCGCCGCGGGTGGCACCGGCGCAGTTGACGACGACACCGGGATGGACCGCGTCGAGGAAACGGGTGAGGGCACCGGGGCTGCCGGTGGCGAGGTCGAAGCGGACGTCGGCGTCGTCACCGCGGCCGAGGGCGGTGAGCTGGACGGCGGGGTCGGCGAGCAGACGGTCGGCGACGAAGCGGCCGATGTAGCCGTTGGCTCCGATCAGCAGGACTCTCATCGGGCGGCTCCCGGTGCCGAGACGTCGGGTCGGGAGGTGGTCATCTGGGGGCTCCTTCGGAGAGTGGTGCGGATGTGTGGGTGGCTGTCCGGGCGCGCGGTCACCGCTGCTGCTCCGTGGCCGCGTGGGCCGACGCCCTGGTCAGCCGGCGGGTCGCGTGGATCAGGAGGGTGAGGGCGCCGGTGCCGCAGGCCGCCGCCGGAACGCCGGCCGGGCCGCAGGCGGCGACGAGCGCCTCCACGGGGACGGCCAGGAAGTCGCACCCGGGAAGGCGGCCGGCGAAGAGCGTCGCCAGGGCGGTTGCCTCGGCGGTGGCGGCGGCGGTGAGGACGAGCGCGGGGGCATGGGTGTGGCCGTGCGCGGTGAGCAGGCGGGCGAGCAGGAGAAGGGCGCCCAGGGTGAGCGCCTGCGGGTAGCGGGCGGGCTCGTCGAGGACCGCGCCGGTCAGCGCGAGCAAGGCCGTCAGGGCGGCCAGGAACAGGGCGAACGTGCCGAGCAGCAGCGGGCGTACGGAGGCGGAGAAGTCGGCCAGGCCGCGGCTGTCCGTCAGTTTGCGGCGCGCGCGCACGGCGAAGAAGTGTGCGCTCATGGCCGCGGGCGCACAGGCGAGGGCGAGGGCCAGGACGGGGACGACGGTGACGGGCCACGGACCGTCGGTGGTGCCGTCGGGCAGACCGTCGGGGCCACCCGTGAGGGCGGCGCCGAGCAGGCCGTCGCCGAGGAGGGCGTAGCCGAGGAGCCAGCAGGCCCAGGGGCCGGTGGTGCGCGTGGTGGCGGTCGTGCGCGTCGGGGCGGTCAGCGGACCCCGGCGCAGGGCGGCGCGCAGGGCCAGGGTCACCGCGAGAGCGCCGGCGGCGGCCACGATCAGGCGCGGCCGGCCGTCCGTGAGGCGCAGGCCGGCCACGGCCGCGGCGCACAGCACGCCCGGCAGCAGGGCGAGGACGAGCCACGCGACGCCCGCCCGGGGGGTCGGCGGGTCCGCGGCGGGCGGAGAGGGTTCGGCTTCGCGCGGTACGCGGGCGTACATCTCCTCCGCGAGGGCGAAGACGTCCCGGTGCCGGAAGTGCGCCGCGCTCCGGTCGGTGACGCCGCGCGCCTCCAGGCCCGCGGCGATGTCCAACGGGTCCACGGCCCGTTCGCAGAGGTCGCGGTGCCGGTGCATCAGGGCCTTCACGGGGTCCGCGGCGGCGCGGCGAGCGGCGGACGGTGACTGCTCGCGACCGTCGGCCGCCGCGCCACCGTTTCCCTCGCGTGCCCGTCCGCCCTCCTCGGGAGGCCGCCCCTCGCCCGGCCGCAGCGTCTCGCCCGCCCGCCGGTCCTGGTCCGGCTTCGGCGATCCGCCCGCACCCGACGGCCGGCCCGCACCCGAGAGACGATCCCCGCCTGTCTCGCCCCGGGCTCCGGGGCTGCCCGGCGACGCGGGGCGGTCCACGGGGCGGTCCAGTTCACCGAGGCCGCTCATCGCGCCCCCTCGGTCGCGGAGAGGGAGGTCGTGGCCCGCACCGGAGCGTCCGTCGCCCAGCCGGGGCCGCCCCGCGCCACGACACGGGCCGTCGGGTCGGTCCAACGGCCGGGGACGTGAGCCTCGGCCGGGACGGCGAACGGCAGGGGCCCGCCGGTGCCGTCGAGGACGACGCGGCGTTGCGGGGTGCGCGCGAGGATGTCCAGGTAGATGCCGTGGAACGCGGCGGCGTTCTGCTCCACGGTGAAGAGCTCCAGTGCGCGGGCACGCGCGGCGGCACCGAGTCGCTCACGGCGCTCGGGGTCGCGCAACAGGGCGACGCACGCCTCCGCGAGCGCCCGCGGGTTGCGCGGGGGTACCACGAGCCCGGTGCCGCCGACGGCCTCCACCACCGCGCCGACGTCCGTGGACACCGTCGCGCGACCGCAGAACATCGCCTCCACCAGGCCGGCCGGAAACCCTTCGGCGACGCTGGAGAGGACGACCAGGGCGCCGGAGGCGTACGCCTCGGCGCGGGACGGCAGTTCCGGCCCGCCGGTCTCCTCGAAGGAGACCGGATTGCGGCCGACGGCGTGCGGGCCGTCGGCCTCGTCGGGGAAGAGCTGCGCGGCCAGGCCCTTGCAGTGGGCGTGGTAGGCCGCGCCCTCGGGACCGCCGGGGGCGCCGATGATCTTCAGGCGTGTTCCGGGCTCTTCCTCGCGGATCTCCGCGAAGGCGTGCAGCAGCGAGACCAGGTCCTTGGCGGGCTCGACGCGGCCGACCCAGACGAGGGTGTGCGGGTCGGCGCCCTGCGGCGACTCACCCGCCTCGGCGAAGGGGGCCCCGTCCGTCCCCGGGTAGACCGTCCGGAGCTTGGCGCGGTCGGCCCCGCAGCGCTCCTGCCAGCGGCGGGCGTGCGTGTCGCCGGGCGTGATCACGGCCGCGCGCCGGTAGGTCTCGGCGGCCAGCCTGCCGTGGAAGGCGGCCAGCAGGGACCGTATCGCCGGTGGGGAGTCGGGTTCCGTGAGGTAGTGCGTACGCAGCCGCACCCCGTACTCGGTCACCAGCAGGGGCACGTCGCAGAAGTGCCGCGCGAGCAGGCCCACAAGGGCCGCCGTGCCGCCGGAAGCCGCGTGGCACAGGTCGACCGCGCCCAGGCCGTCACCCTCGTACCAGTCGAGCGACAGGGGGCGCAGAGCGCTTTCGAGGCGCCCGGCGACGGCGAGCAGCTCGGGGACGCGCGCCTCGCGGGCGGAGCGGTGGGCGCCGGGCGCGCGACAGGCGCGTTCCAGTGCGCGTACGGCGGTGTCCGAGCGCAGTGCGCCGGACAGTCCGCCCTCGTCGCGGGCAAGCTCGGCGAGCCCGTACAGCGCGTTGGCGAAACGGTCCGCCTCATGGGCCGACGCATCCTCCGCGGCCCCGGACGAGTCCCCGGGGGCGGTGACGCTCAGAGCCGCGGCCAGTTCGCCGTAGTGCTCGGCGAAGCGACGGCGCGCGCGCCGCCCGTGGACGATCCCGTCCTCCTCGGCGCCCCAGAGCGCCGCGGTGCGCACCCGGTTGACCTGCGGCGGCAGCGGGACCCATCCCGCGGCCTCCTGACGCTCGCTGCGGCTGAGCGCGTAGACGTCGAACTCGTGCTGTCCGAGCCCGCGCACGAGCCGGTCGCACCAGAGCCCGGCCTCACCGCTCGCATACGGATAGCCGCCCTCCGTAAGCAGTCCGATGCGCACGCGCGCACCCCCGATCTCCCGTGTGGGGAGCCGCCGTTGGCCCGGCGGCTCGCAGCGGGACGAACGTATGCGGACAAGCCGGTGGCGCGACGGACGGTTGTCCATCGCGCCACCAAAAGGGGTGAACGGACGTAACTTTCCCGTGCGGGACGCGTTCGGTCGCGTTAAGAGATCACGGCGTCACCGTGCGCCACGCTCCGGCCAGGGCTAGCCGGTCGGCGACACCGCTGTCGCCGGGTCAGTCGTCACTGCTGGGGTATGCCCAGGGGTTGGGGCGGCAGTCGATGCCGTCGTGGTCGACGAACTTGGTCTGCTGCTGCATGACCGGGGCGAGTTCGCCGTCCTTGTCGCAGGTGACGTGGTTGAAGCCGATGCGGTGGCCGACCTCGTGGTTGATCAGCATCTGCCGGTACGCGTGGAGCTCGTCGCCGTACGGCTCCGCACCCTGCGCCCAACGGTAGGCGTTGATCATCACGCGCTCGGTGGCGGCCGAGTCGCAGGACACGTTGTCCACGGTGGTGTCCAGTCCGGACTTGGCGCACCATTCGGCGGTGGTGCCGGGGCTGGCCAGCGTGATCACGAAGTCGGGCTGCCCGGAGTGGATGCGCTCGAAGGTGCGCGCGCCGTTGTGGGCCCAGCTCCGGTTGTCGTTGAGCGTCTTCTGCACGGCCTCGGCGAAGAGTTCTCCGTCCAGACCGAGCCCCTGCTCCACGTCCACGCGGTAGGTGTACTTCCGTCCCGTCCCCGGCCCCTTGGCGATGCCGGGGATCGCGTCGAACTTCCCGGAACCCTTCAGCGTGGCGCCGAGCGGGTACCTCTTGCCCATCTTCTGCTCGTACGTCAGCGCGGGCGCCGCGGGGGCGGACGGCGTCGGCCGCTCGTCCGTCCGCGACGCGGAGTCCCGGGCGTGGCGGGCCTGGTCGGTGGCGGCCTGCGTCCGCACGTCCTCGCCCGGCGGCCCGTCGGCGACCTGGCCGGCCACGACGACGGCCAGCACCGTGGTGACGGCGGCCGCGGCGACACCGGTGAAGGTCCGGCCCTTGGCACCCCTGGCCGGCGCGGGTTCACCGGTGGGCGGCGTGTCGTCCGCTTCGGACGCGCTGCCGCCGCCCGCGCTGCCGCCGCTTCCGCCGTCGGCGCTCCGGCCGGTGACGGAGGCGTACGGGTCGGCGGGCTGATCGGTGAGGCGGGCTCGGCGTCGCGAGGCACGGCCCCCGACGGCGTCGCCGCCCTCGCCGAAGGCGTCCAGGTACTCCTGGCGCGGCCCTCCCGAAGGCGCCTGCCGCTGCCGCGGGAAGGGAGGGCCGGACTGCACGGACCGGCCCGGGTGCTGCGCTGGGGCACCCTTCGGCGGCCCCGCGGGGGTGCCGTACCCGGCACTGGTCCGCCCGCTCAACTCGCCCCAGCCGCCGCCGGTCTCATGCTGCTCGGGGTGACCACCGCGGACCTGGGGCGCACCGTGCGCCGGGCTGCCGTCGGGGAATCCGGCGACGCCCTGCGCGGGCGTACCCTCGCCCGCCCGCGGAAACCCATGGGCCGGCGCCTCGTCCGGCAGCCGACGGCCCGGCCCCGTCTGTCCCTGGCCGTGCCCCGTCTGTCCCTGGCGGTGCCCCGGGGTGCCGTCCGGCGCCCCATGGGGCGCCGCACCGGGCCTCCCGCTCGCCGGTGGCGCCTGCTCCCCCGCCGGAGGGCCCGGCGCCCGACGGCGGGCCGGCCACCCGGACCGGGTCTCCCGCGTCGCCGCGGTGTTCGCGTCGTCGGCCCTGGGGGCGGGTCCGCGGCGGCTGTGGCGTCCCACGTCGCGCCTCAGCCTCCTGTGGTCTGCTGGGCGGGCTCGTCGTCGACGATCCCGCCGGTCCTGTCATCGGCCGTCGACTCGCCGGCGTACGCGAGGAGTTCGCGGAACGCCGTGGCCACGGTCTCCGGATACTCCATCATCGCCACGTGTCCCGCGTCCGGCAGGGTCAGCAGCCGGGAGTCACGGAAGGCGCGGGCAGCCCGCTGGGCCATGCGATAGCCGACGAGTTGGTCCCGTCCACCGTAGACCAGGAGCGTGGGAGCGAGAACCCGCCCGGCCTGTCGCCACAGTCCGTGCTGGCCGCCCAGCGTGTACGCGTTGACGATCCCGCGTGCGGAGCGCGCCATCGCGTCCCAGAAGTACGGCAGCTGCAGCCGCCGCTCCATCTCCTCTACGGCGTTGCGGAAACCCTCCGGCGTCACCCTCCCCGGGTCGCCGTAACAGAGCGCCGTCACACCGCGGACCCGCTGCTCCGCGGTCCACTCCCGGGTGAGCCGGGTGAACAGCGACACCACGCCCGGCAGCGCCAGCAGCCCCGTCGGTACGGCGCTGCGCTGCACGCGGATCTCCGGCAGCGCGGGCGACACGAGGGTCAGCGTCCGCACGAGGTCGGGCCGCGCCGCGGCGACGCGGGTCACGACGGCGCCGCCCAGCGAGTTGCCGAAGAGGTGCACGGGGCCGCGCCCGGAGGCGTCGAGGTAGCGGATGACCGCGCGCGCGTGGCCCGTGACCGAGTAGTTGCCGTCGTCCGGCGGCGGGGAGTCGCCGAAGCCCGGCAGGTCCACCGCCTCGCTGTCGACGACGTCGTCCAGCAGCGGCATCAGCGCCGACCAGTTCTGCGACGAGCCGCCGAGGCCGTGGACGTACAGCGCGGGCGGGAGTCCCTGGCGCACCGGTCGCCTGGAGCGCACCGCCAGGGTGATACCGGGCAGGCGGACCGACCTGAGGTGCTCACCGTCCGCGACCCTGACGGCTGTGACCTTCGGCAGCACGTTGGCGGGCGGCACGGGCGGCAGCTCGGTCGAAGACATGCGGCAATGTTACGAGACGATCACGCAGTGGCTCATGTGTTCGCCGTCACAGGGAGGCGTGCGCCGACGCGGGAGGCGGGTACTCATGGCCGCGTCCCGGGGCATGACGACACATGGCGTCCGGATCGGGTGTCTCCTACGCTCGTGGAGTGGGCACCCGCGTGTGGCCCCTGCATCTTCAGGGACGTCCGTAGGAAGGGAGCCCAGCATGACCGTCGACCCGACCGACCCCGACACCTTCGACGAGGAGACAGAGGAACCCCAGGAGTTCGACGTCGAGGCGCCCGACGCCGACGCGGCCGAGCAGCAGACGGACATCGCGCCGCAGCGCGACGATTCGCTGACCGGCGTCGAACCGGGCCACGCCAACGAGGCCGACCTGGTGGAACAGGCCCGCGTCGTCTCCCACGACGAGGACGACTACCGCTGAGGCGTGGTGCCGCGAAGGCGGCCGAGAGACCCGCCGAGCAGGAGGGAGGCCGAATTCTGCCCGGCCTGATCCCTTTTGAAACCTGTTGTGCGGCTTTCATCACCGTCCGGTCCGTGAAATTCTGCGCCCGCACCGCGCACAGCACGGTTACCGAAAAGTACGATGGTGAGGCGGCGCACACCGCACGTGGACGACTATGGGAGGCGGCGTGACAGCCATCGAGCAGACAGAGGCGGTACGCCCGCGGGGCACACGCCTTCCCCGCCGTGCCCGACGCAACCAGCTGCTGGGCGCCGCACAGGAAGTGTTCGTGGCCCAGGGCTACCACGCGGCCGCGATGGACGACATCGCCGAGCGGGCCGGTGTCAGCAAGCCGGTGCTCTACCAGCACTTCCCCGGCAAGCTCGACCTCTACCTCGCCCTGCTGGACCAGCACTGCGAGGCCCTGATCCAGTCCGTACGGCACGCGCTCGCGTCGACGACCGACAACAAGCAGCGCGTCCGCGCGACGATGGACGCCTACTTCGCGTACGTCGAGGACGACGGCGGCGCCTTCCGCCTGGTGTTCGAGTCGGACCTGACGAACGAGCCCGCCGTGCGCGAGCGTGTCGACAAGGTCACGAACGAGTGCGCCGAGGCGATCTGCGACGTGATCGCCGAGGACACCGGTCTCTCGCGTGCCGAGTCGATGCTGCTGGCCTCCGGGCTGGGTGGCCTCGCCCAGGTGGTGGCCCGCTCCTGGCTGCACAGCGACCGCAGCGTGCCGCGCGACCAGGCGGTCCAGCTGCTGGCCTCGCTGGCCTGGCGGGGCATCGCCGGCTTCCCCCTGCACGGCAGCGAGCAGCACTGACCGTCGCGGCGCTCCGGGGCGTGCGCCGGTTCTGTTCCCGTCGGCTGTTCGCTCCTGGCGTTCTCCGGCGCACCGTGTACGTCCCCTCACCGGGCTAATGTGTGCTGGGTACGGCGCGGAAGATCGCGCACTTCACTGACCGTCGGAGGGACATAGCCGTGGAGGTCAAGATCGGCGTGCAGCACGCGCCCCGCGAGATCGTTCTGGAGAGCGGTCAGAGTGCCGAGGAGGTCGAGCGCGTGGTGGCCGAGGCACTGGCCGGCAAGTCGCAGCTGCTGAGCCTCGTGGACGACCACGGCCGCAAGGTCCTGGTGCCGGCCGACCGTCTCGCCTACGTCGAGATCGGCGAGCCGTCCCCGCGCAAGGTGGGCTTCGGCGCGCTGTAGTCGGCGGACGCGGTACGAACGACGCGGAACGGGAGGGCCCGGCGGTGAGTCACCGCCGGGCCCTCCCGTGCTTCACGCGCGGATTCCCCGTGCATCACGCTCGGACTCCCCGCGCATCACGCTCGGACTCCCCGCGCTTCACGCGCGAGTTCCGGTATTTCGCGCGCGGACTTCCCGTTCACGTGCGGAGCACAGTTCACCCACAGGGGGAGGATTGCATTCCGCAGGTCAGGGGTAAGACGGCTGTGACCGTCAGGGCAGGCCGGCCATCTGGGAGGGACCCCGACATGCTCTTGGAAGCGCTCAGCGCCACGATCCTCGGTTTCGCGCTGGCCTGGGCCGCCGCCCACCGTCTGCCGCACCGCCTCCCGGCCCGCGTCCTGGTGCTGCCGACGGGGATCGCCGGGGCCCTTTTCGGGGCGTTCGTGACGCACACCGCGCTGGGTGCCGGCGGTCTCCTGCTGGTTCTCCTGGGCTCGGCGGCCCTCTCCGCGGCCTCGCTGTCGCTGCTGCTGCGCCCCGCGGGAAGACTCCGCCGCCGGTCGGCGACCGCCTGACCGGCCGCCGACCGCGGTGGCGCCCGCACTGACGACTTTCAGCCGCCCCGGGGCGGCCGGCCTCTCATCGGCGACCAGCCGCGCGTAGATCGAACACGCGCGACGATCAAACACGCGCAACACGCGTCCTCACTCGCCCGTCGGCGACCAGCCCCCGTCGCCGTCCGGGCGTCCGCCGCTGCCGCCGCCTGCCGGGGTCGCCCACGGGGGCGATCAGGCCGCCAGCCCGAGCGCCGCCATCCGCTTGGTGTGCGCCTCGGTGATCCGGGAGAACATGCGGCCCACCTCGGCGAGGTCGAACCCGTCCGCGACACCGCCCACGAGCATCGTCGACAGCGCGTCCCGGTCGGCCACCACCCGCTGGGACTGGGAGAGCGCCTCACCCATCAGCCGCCGCGCCCACAGCGCGAGCCGCCCGCCCACGCGCGGGTCCGCGTCGATCGCCGCGCGCACCTTCTCCACGGCGAAACCGGCGTGCCCGGTGTCGTCGAGGACGGCGAGCACCAGCTCGCGGGTGTCGGAGTCGAGGCGGGCAGCGACCTCGCGGTAGAAGTCACTGGCGATGGAGTCGCCGACGTAGGCCTTGACGAGCCCCTCCAGCCAGTCGGAGGGGTCCGTCTGCCGGTGGAAGCCGTCGTAGGCGGCCACGAAGGGCTCCATCGCCGCCGTCGGCTCCTCACCGATCTCGGCGAGCCGGTCGCGCAGCCGCTCGAAGTGGTGGAACTCCGCCGACGCCATTTTCGCCAGCTCCGCCTTGTCCGCCAGCGTGGGCGCCAGCTTGGCGTCCTCCGCGAGCCGTTCGAACGCCGCCAGCTCGCCGTACGCGAGAGCGCCGAGCAGGTCCACGACAGCGGCGCGGTACTGAGGGTCGGCGGCGGCCGTCGCCCAGTCCCGGGCGGCGACCGAAGTGGGTTCGGCGGGGGCGTTGCCAGGCTTGTCAGAGCTCGTCATGCAGCGCACAATAGCCCGCCCGTCGCCCGCCGGAAGGCCCCCGGTGGGCGCTGAGTGCCGCTGGTCGGGCAGTGTGACGACGACTACGTGACCAAATCGGCCATCGCGTGTGCGCGAATCCGGGGTATGGTGGTAATGCGCCTGCCGAGTATGTGACGTACGGGTACGTGACATCGTCGTCGGGCCGCACGCATGAGGATGCCCGGTCGGTGGCCCGATCGGCTCCGACCCGACAGCCCTCCTCCCGTACGCCCACTGCGTCCGGGACCCGGAGGGGGACCCTCAGTGGTACGAGCGCTGGAGCGTCGACAGAGGTCCCGTGTCCTACGGCCCCGCAAGGCGGCCGACGTCCCCGACACGGTCCGGCACGACCCGCGCGCTCGCCTCGCACCACGTACACAGAAGAGGCAGCACCCTGACTACGACGTTCCGATCCCTCGGGATCCTCCCCGAGACCGCCGAAGCACTCGAAGCCGTCGGCATCACCACTCCCTTCCCCATCCAGGAGATGACGCTCCCCGTGGCCCTGTCGGGCACGGA
Organism: Streptomyces sp. AC627_RSS907; assembly: GCF_019049165.1. Taxonomy (NCBI): domain Bacteria; kingdom Bacillati; phylum Actinomycetota; class Actinomycetes; order Kitasatosporales; family Streptomycetaceae; genus Streptomyces; species Streptomyces sp. AC627_RSS907. The sequence goes on along the minus strand of NZ_JAGMUE010000052.1, from coordinate 1,877 downwards.
CGTCATCGGCCAGGCCAAGACCGGCACCGGCAAGACGCTGGGCTTCGGCCTTCCGCTCCTCGAGCGCGTCACCGTCCCCGTCGACGTGGAGGCCGGTCGCGCCGCGCCCGAGTCCCTGACCGACGCCCCGCAGGCCCTCGTCGTCGTCCCGACGCGCGAGCTGTGCCAGCAGGTCACCAACGACCTGCTGACCGCCGGCAAGGTCCGCAACGTGCGCGTCACCGCGATCTACGGCGGCCGGGCCTACGAGCCGCAGGTGGAGGCCCTGAAGAAGGGCGTCGACGTGATCGTCGGCACCCCGGGCCGCCTGCTGGACCTGGCGGGCCAGAAGAAGCTCAACCTGGGGCACGTCAAGTGCCTGGTCCTCGACGAGGCCGACGAGATGCTCGACCTGGGCTTCCTGCCTGACGTCGAGAAGATCATCAACATGCTGCCGCCCAGGCGCCAGACCATGCTGTTCTCGGCCACGATGCCGGGCGCGGTCATCGGACTCGCCCGCCGGTACATGTCGCAGCCCACCCACATCCGTGCCACCTCGCCGGACGACGAGGGCGCGACGGTCGCGAACACGAAGCAGTTCATCTACCGCGCGCACAACATGGACAAGCCCGAGATGGTGGCGCGCATACTGCAGGCCGAGGGCCGGGGACTGGCCATGGTCTTCTGCCGCACCAAGCGCACGGCGGCCGACCTGGCCGACCAGCTCAAGCAGCGCGGCTTCGCCTCCGGCGCGGTCCACGGCGACCTCGGCCAGGGCGCCCGCGAGCAGGCCCTGCGCGCCTTCCGCAACGGCAAGGTGGACGTGCTCGTCTGCACCGACGTCGCCGCCCGCGGCATCGACGTCGAGGGCGTGACGCACGTCATCAACTACCAGTCGCCGGAAGAGGAGAAGACGTACCTGCACCGCATCGGCCGCACCGGCCGCGCGGGCGCGAAGGGTACGGCGATCACGCTGGTCGACTGGGACGACATCCCGCGCTGGCAGCTGATCAACAAGGCGCTCGACCTGGGCTTCAACGACCCGCCGGAGACGTACTCCACCTCCCCCCACCTGTACACCGACCTCGGCATCCCCGAGGGCACCAAGGGTGTCCTGCCGCGCTCGGAGCGCACGCGCGCCGGGCTCGACGCGGAAGAGCTGGAGGACCTGGGTGAGCCGGGCGGACGCGGGGGCCGCGCGCGCGGCGGCCGGGACGAGTCCCGATCCGCCGAGCGCGAGCGTTCGTCCCGTACGACGCCGCGGCGCCGCCGCCGGATGCGCGGAGGTGCGCCGGTGGACGCGGAGGTCTCCGCGACCGCCGCGCCCGAGGCAGTGACCGGTGCGGACGGCGCCACGGACACGGACGCCGCCCAGGGACCCCGCACGCTGCGCCGCCGGCGCCGCACGCGCGGTGGCGAGCCGTCGCGCCAGCCGGTGACGGCCGTTCCGGCGGACGCTCCCGCGGCACAGACGCCGGAGGACACCGCGCCCGAGGTCGCCGAAGTCCCGGAGGCCGCGGAGACGCCGGTGAAGCCGCGTCGCCGCCGCACCCGCAAGTCGGCCGAGGCGTCGGCCGGCCCGCTGGAGACCACCCCGGTCGTCGAGCCTGCCGCCGTCGAACCGGCGGGCGTCGAGGCCCCGGCGGCCGAGGCCCCCGCGGAGAAGCCGCGCCGCCGCACCCGCAAGACGGCGGAGGCCCCCGAGACGGTGACCGAGGCAGCAGCACAGGCACAGGCACCGGAAACCACCGAGCCCAAGCCCCGACGCACCCGCAAGACGGCCACCACAGCAGAAACCGCCGCCGACACCACCGAAGCCACGGAAACCAAGCCCCGCCGCCGCACCCGCAAGACGGCCGAGGCCCCCCAGACCGTGACCGAGACAGCAGCACAGGCAC
>NZ_JAGMUE010000478.1:0-548 GCF_019049165.1 Streptomyces sp. AC627_RSS907 | reverse complement strand
GACCAGTTCCTGCCGGACCAGGACCGGCCGCTGCGGACCGTGCTGGCGATCGCGCTGCTGGTGGGCGGCGCGCTGTGCGCGCTGCGCGCGGTCAACCACTGGCTGCGCTGCGAGCGGGCCATGCGCCGCGGTGACGACCTGCCCATCTCGCGCTTCCCGACCGTCCTCGCGCTGGCGGTGGGCCTGATGTCGGTGGTGATGGTGCTGGTCGTGGCGCTGGGCGGGGCCGGTTAGTGGACCGGCCGGCGCGCGATCCGGGCCTCCAGCCGGAGCGGACCCGGATGGCCTGGCGGCGGACGACGCTCACGGGCGCCGTGGTGGGCGTGTTGGCCGGCCGGCAGGCGGTGGTCGAGGGGCCACGGCCGCTGGCCGTACTGGCGGTGGCGCTGGCCGGGCTGGTGTGGCTGGCGCTGCTGGCCGTGGGGCAGCGCCGCATCCGGGCCCTGGCCGCGCCACGGCCGCCCGCGCTGTCCCCGCGGGCGGCCGTGGCCGCGGCCGGGTGCGCCGCGTTGCTGGGCGTGCTGGGCGTCGGCATGTTGCGGTAGCCC
>NZ_JAGMUE010000477.1:0-571 GCF_019049165.1 Streptomyces sp. AC627_RSS907 | reverse complement strand
GGCAAGCATCGAGGGACTGACCGAGCCCGCCATCCTCCGCGAGACAGCCCGGCTCCATGGAGTGCGTGACAGCCGGGAGTTGTTCGAGAGGTTCGCGCACGCCCTGGGCGCGGCGCACGTACGACACGCGGCCGAACTGCGCGTACGCGGCCACGCCCTGCCCGGCGCCCGCCAGCTCCTCAGCGCCCTGGCTCAGCGCCCGGAGGTTCGGCAGACGGTCGTGACCGGCAACATCCGCACCGCCGCCGAGGTGAAACTGTCAGCGCTCGACCTGGAGCGCGAACTGGACCTTGACATCGGGTCGTTCGGCGAAGACGCCGACGAACGGCCGGGCCTGGTACGCGTCGCCTTGCGGCGCTCTGACACCCCGGCCGAGCACGCGGTCCTCCTCGGGGACACCCCGGCCGACGTACGCGGCGGACTCGCCCACGGCGTACGAGTCATCGGCGTAGCGACCGGCCGCACGAGCGCGGCCGACCTGGCAGCGGCGGGCGCGACGCAGACGCTGCCGAACCTCGCCGATACGGAGCGGGCACTGCGCCCGATCGCGGGCTGACGCGACCCCCTGGAC
>NZ_JAGMUE010000476.1:0-607 GCF_019049165.1 Streptomyces sp. AC627_RSS907 | reverse complement strand
GCAGGGGACGCAGCCGCTCGCGCAGCCCCGGCTCCACCGTGGGTGACTGCGCCGTGAGGGTCTCGGCGGGCGTGCGGCGCTGGCGTGCCACCACGCCCAGGCTGGCGGGCAGGTCCGGACCCGGCTGCTCGTACGTCACCCCGGACGTGCCCGCCCGCAGGGCCGCGGTGAACTCCTCGACGTCGCCGCCCAGGGCGCACCGCACGCCGAGCCCGGTGATCGCGACGCCGCTGCCGCGGTCGGTCACAGCGCTTCCGCCCGCAGCGTCCGCAGCCGCGCCGGCTCGGTCCCGAAGGGGGTGATGACGGGGTAGGTCCGCAGGTCAGGGTGGCTGGTCTTCATGATGGCGACCAGCGTCGAGGACGGCGTCAGGTCGACGTAGTGGGCCTCGGCCGCCCCCGGTACGGCGGACAGGGCGCGGGTGAAGGCGATCGGTCGGCGCAGGGTGGTCCAGCAGTCCTCGGCGTGCCAGCCCTTGACCACGTCGGTGCTGGTGGACGAGATCAGCAGCGGTCGCGTGGACGCGGGGTCCGGGGTGGCGTCGAAGGTCAGGGACGCGGCCAGTTCGGTGATCGGGTCGCGCAGTCCGTCCAGCGCGGAGGAGTGG
>NZ_JAGMUE010000475.1:0-757 GCF_019049165.1 Streptomyces sp. AC627_RSS907 | reverse complement strand
GGGTGAGTGCATTCGATGGCCGACCTCGATATGTTTCCTGCAAACTCATGTAGGCGAGGGCGCTTGCCATGAGGCCGGGGTCGCTGGACTCCTTCCCAACCCGCACAGCCGCTTCAAAATACCTCCTGGCAGTAGAATGGCTATTGGCATCAAGGGCCAGCCATCCCGCCATCTGAGTCAGTTGGCCAAAAACTGAGAGCCCGTCTCCGGGGTTCTCGCGCACGCTTTCAGCCATCCGTGTGACGTAACGCGTCAGCGGAAGGAAGAGACTGTCACCGCCCAGTTCATCATCGAGATGCAGAAACATCTTGAGGAGCTGCTCGCCGCTTTGCTGAAGCGTCATACCCTCGAATGGTGTAATGCCTAGCATCGGCATATCTAGCGCCGCTGGAGCGGTTACGGCGTCTGGTGCGGAATCCGTACTTGACCGGCTGCCTTCCCATGGCCTTTCCGGCAGGCCAAGCATTTGTCCGGGAATTCCGAAGCCATCGGCCACGCGTTCTACAACCTGCCGACCTCGGATGCCACGGACACCACGGATAACGTCGCTCACACGTGAGGTTGTCATCTTGCCGATTGCGGCGGCCATAACCGCATAACTGGAGCCCGTGCGCCTGTTGACCAAACGGAAGATCTCTTGGAAATCCCTTGCTGCGCAGGCTCGTTGCATCGCATCGCTCAGTAGCAACGTGTCAGGGATCGTCAGCGGGTAACCGCTGCGCTTGGTCTGGCGGTCATCCATGGGCACCACCTGCAG
>NZ_JAGMUE010000474.1:0-979 GCF_019049165.1 Streptomyces sp. AC627_RSS907 | reverse complement strand
TCGCATCCTTGACGGTGGCGACGATGACGTCACCGATGCCCGCGTAGCGGCGACCGGAACCGCCGAGAACACGGATGCAAAGGATCTCCTTCGCACCAGTGTTGTCGGCGACGCGCAGTCGCGACTCCTGCTGGATCACGTCTATCTCCTGATCGTCTGCCGGTTCCCGGCGGGGACCCGGTCGCCCGAGTCCCCGCCGAGCCTGGCGGAACTATTCCGAGGGGGTCCCCCTCGGAGGGGATTACTTGGCCTTCTCGAGGATCTCGACGATGCGCCAGCGCTTCGTCGCGGACAGCGGCCGGGTCTCCATCAGGAGGACGCGGTCACCGACACCGGCGGCGTTCTGCTCGTCGTGCGCCTTGAGCTTGTTCGTACGACGGATGACCTTGCCGTACAGCGCGTGCTTGACGCGGTCCTCAACGGCGACGACGACGGTCTTGTCCATCTTGTCGCTGACGACCAGACCCTCACGGGTCTTGCGGAAGCCGCGGTCCTGCTTGTTCTCAGTCACATTCGTCTCGCTCATCAGGCGCTCTCCACCGTCTCGATGCCGAGCTCGCGCTCACGCATCAGGGTGTAGATCCGGGCGATGTCCTTGCGGACGGCCTTCAGCCGGCCGTGGTTCTCAAGCTGTCCGGTCGCCGCCTGGAAGCGGAGGTTGAACAGCTCCTCCTTGGCCTCGCGCAGCTTGGCGACGAGATCCTCGTCGTTCAGCTCGCGCAGCTCGGTCGCCTTGGTACCGGCCGCCATCACGACTCACCTGCCTCGCGCCGGACGATCCGGCACTTCATCGGAAGCTTGTGGGCGGCGCGGGTCAGCGCCTCCTTAGCGACCTTCTCGTTCGGGTAGGACAGCTCGAACATCACCCGACCGGGCTTGACGTTCGCGATCCACCACTCCGGCGAACCCTTACCGGAACCCATGCGGGTCTCGGCGGGCTTCTTGGTGAGCGGCCGGTCCGGGTAGATGTTGATCCAGA
>NZ_JAGMUE010000473.1:0-650 GCF_019049165.1 Streptomyces sp. AC627_RSS907 | reverse complement strand
GCCGCCACCCGAGCCGAAAAGAGACTCGCCACCCGGCCGCAAAAAGAGTAGAGCCGGGCTCCCGTGGGCCGTTACCGTCCTTCCGCCCGCAGTCATCCGCTCTCCGGACAAGGACGTGCCGTTGTACACCCAGTGAGAACCCCCGAGCGCTGTTCCGTCGCGCGTCGCAGTCCTGTGCGCCGCGCTGCTTTTCGCTGCGGTCCTCTCACTGGAAACGGGATTTCTCTGTGTCCACAACCCGGGTGGTTTTCCCCACCTCGCTGTCGGTCGTCCTCCGCCGTTGTTCCCTGTCCGCCTCCGCGCGTTTCCGGGTGACCACCACCTTCCGCCTCACCCTCACCCACCAGCCCCTCGCCGCCCGACTCCGCGCCTCGGCCGTCGTCGACCGGCCGGCCTGGCAGTCCCCGTACGGCCCACCGCAGCGCCGCTCCCACCGTGGCCGGTGGGTGCCCGAGCCGGGGGTGGGCCGGTCGCTGCCCGTCGTCGTGCGGCGCGGCCAACTGTGTGAGCAGTGCGACTGATCGGTTCGTGATGCGGTTCGGTCGGGGCGTGCGGTCTGGCCGTACGCCCCGACCCCGGCCCCAGCCCCAGCCCCGGCCCCGCGTCAGGTAGCGGGTGCTGCTGTCTGGGGCTGCGCGCTGGCCATGCCC
>NZ_JAGMUE010000472.1:0-709 GCF_019049165.1 Streptomyces sp. AC627_RSS907 | reverse complement strand
GCCGATCACCACGCCGTCGCTGTCGTCCACCAGCAGGTCGAGGCGCCGGTCGAAGCCGTCGATGACGGTGCGGGCGGCGCTCACCGCGTCGGTGGGGATGCCGAGCGCGCTGGCCAGGGCGACCGCCGCCGGCGGCCCGACCGGGACCATCGCGAGCGGCGTCGTGGCGAGCGTGCGCTCGCGGTGCAGCAGGGTGACCACGCGCAGCAGGGCACGGTCGTCGCCCACCACGACCGGGCGTCTGCCGCCGCGCCGGGCCAGCGCGCGGGTGACCTCCTCAAGGCCGTCCGGCAGGCAGATCTTCGTGGTCGCGCGGGCGCACAACACGTCCTTGGCGATGCGCACGGACTCCCCGTCGACGCGCCGGGCGCCCGGGTCGATGATCATGAGCAACGGTGGCGTTGCGCTCACGCGGGGCTCTGGAGCCGACACCTCGGTCCTTCCTCAGGTAGCATCTCGGTGCAAGAGCCCCTTGCGCTATTGCGCCAGGGGCTTGGTCTATTCCGGGGCACCGGTTCGACGGCTCTGCTGGCGGAAGCGCGACATCGCGCACCGTCACGCACGTGGGACATGCCCCGCCCGGAAGGGGTGTACGCCTGTGCCCGCACTTGTGCTGCTCGGTGCTCAGTGGGGTGATGAAGGCAAGGGAAAGGCCACCGACCTGCTCGGTGGTTCGGTGGACTACGTCGTTCGCTACCAGGGCGGCAAC
>NZ_JAGMUE010000471.1:0-567 GCF_019049165.1 Streptomyces sp. AC627_RSS907 | reverse complement strand
CGGCACGACTTCGTGTCGCTGGCGCAGATCCAGTCCTGGAGCGACGTGCCGGGCGGCACGCACCTGTTCGAGAGCCTGGTGGTGTTCGAGAACTACCCCTTCGACGGCGGCGCCCTGGCCCGGCACGGGCTGAGCCTGGAGGAGGAGCGGGACCTGGAGCCCACCAACTACCCGCTCAGCATGATCGTCGCCCCGGGCGAGCGGCTGACCATGGCCCTGGACTACGACCCGGCGGCCTTCGACGCCGCGACCGTGGAGCGGCTGGGCGGCTGCCTGCGGGTGCTGCTGACGGCGATGGCGGCCGGGCCGGAGCGCCGGCTGCGGGAGTTGCCGCTGCTGGACGACCGCGAACAGCGGCGCGTCGTCGAGGAGTGGGGAGGCGCGGTCGTCCCGGTGCCCGGGCGCGTGCTGCCCGAGGTGTTCGAGGAGCAGGTCGCCCGTACCCCGCACGCCCCGGCCGTCACGGCGGCCGACGGGCGGCTGAGCTACCGGGAGCTGAACGAGCGCGCCAACCGGCTGGCCCGGGTGCTGATCGCGGGGGGCGCGGGCCCCGAGCGCTTCGTGGCC
>NZ_JAGMUE010000470.1:0-614 GCF_019049165.1 Streptomyces sp. AC627_RSS907 | reverse complement strand
GCCAGCTCCTCCGCGCCGAGCGTGGCACGCCCGGCCAGCGGGTGGCCCAGCGGTACGGCGAGCAACTGCGGCTGCCGCGAGAAGACGGACCCGATCACGAGGTCGGGCTCCGCCACCGGCAGGCAGACGATCGCGGCGTCCACGTCGCCGCGCCGCACGGCGCCGAACGGGTCGGCCAGCGGTATCTCCACCGGCGCCACCTCGCAGTGCGGGTGGCGCTCGCGGAAGGCGCTGAGCGCCCCCATCACGCGCTCGTCGGCCGAGCCGAGGAAGCCCACCCGCAGCGTGCCCTCAAGGCCGCCCCGGGCGCTGGCGCGGGCCCGCTCCACCGTGGCGCGCAGCGCCTCGTAGCTGGGCCGCAGCTCGGACAGGAAGCCCTCGCCGAGCGGGGTGAGGGACACCCGGCGGCTGGTGCGCTCCAACAGGCGCCCCCCGATCCGACGTTCCAGGGCGCCGAGCAACTGACTGACCCGGCTCTGCGACACGTACAGCCGCTCGGCGGCCCGGCCGAAGTGCAGCTCCTCGCTCAGCACCAGGAAGCACTCCAGCTCCCGGATCTCCACGCCGCTCATGCCAAGCCCTCCTCGCGCGGGCCCGTGCCGCCCGTCCTCCCG
>NZ_JAGMUE010000469.1:0-620 GCF_019049165.1 Streptomyces sp. AC627_RSS907 | reverse complement strand
GTCCCCGGGGTGGTCGGGGTCGCGTGGCCGCCACACCAACAGACTCACGCGTACCTGCCGTTCCGTCATGCCGTCCCTCCCGTGCCTCGACGCCACTCCTCCACACCCAGGCCACAGTCCTCGGGCGCCTTGCCGTTGGTCGTCATCACCCCGGCCGCGTCCGCGCCGTCCGACCAGAGGAAGCTGCCCGGACCGGTCAGCGCGTCCAGGGCGAGTTGGACGCGGTGCGCGTTGGGCCGCAGGTCACCGGCGGCAAGGCCGACGGGGTCGAACAGGCTCAGCTCGTAGGCGTGCTGGAACGCGCAGTCCGACACCGGCCGCCACCCGGTCCGGCGTCGGGCCAGGCGGCAGCCGCGTCCGCGAGGAAGAACCGCAGCACGCAGTCCTGCACGGTCCGTACGGTGTGCTGGCCGGTCAGTACGGAGCATCTCCTCCCGCACCGGTGGGTCACTCTGTCCCTGGGTTGATCCATGACTTCCTGTCTCCTCCAGGCGCGGTACGCCCATGGCGCGCGGGACGTGGGGCGCTTCTCCGCGCCGTGCGTGGCGGGGGAAAGCCGCAGCGGGCTGGGCGTCGCTCGCTCGCGCATTCCGATCTCGCTCTAGGCAACCGATCGCTTA
>NZ_JAGMUE010000051.1:110165-154363 GCF_019049165.1 Streptomyces sp. AC627_RSS907 | reverse complement strand
CCGCACCACGGCCGACGACCACGGCACCGGGGCCCGCCGCACCGCTGACCCGTACGACGAGCCCTACGGCACCGGACGCGGCGAGTACCCGCGCCGCGCACCCGCCGACGACCACGGCACGAGCCCCCGCCGGACACCCGACGACGACTACGGCACGAGCCCCCGCCGCACCACGGCCGACGACCACGGCACCGGGGCCCGCCGCACCGCTGACCCGTACGACGAGCCCTACGGCACCGCGCGCGGCGAGTACCCGCGCCGCGCACCCGCCGACGACCACGGCACGAGCACCCGCCGGACACCCGACGACGACTACGGCACGAGCCCCCGCCGCACCACGGCCGACGACCACGGCACCGGAGCCCGCCGCAGCCCGGCCGACGACCCGGACGAGCCCTACGGCACCGGTCGTGGTGACCGGTACGGCGAACCGTCGCGGCGTGAGCCGTACGGCGGCAGCCGTCGGGGGGAGCGGTTCGGGGAGGACGCTGAGGCGGAGGAGGCCGGGGACGCGGACGGCTGGGGCACGCGTCGGGCCGGTGCCAACGGTTCCCGGGCGGACGACCGCCACCCCTTCGGCACGGACCGCGACGACCGTGACCGGGCCGCCGCCGGAGACGGCGCCGGGCGCCCCCGGACGCCGTGGGACGAGCCGGAGGACACCGCCGCCCGCGACCGTGACCGCCGCACCCCGTGGGACGGTGACGCGCAGTGAGCACGCCCGAGGAGTTCGGCGCCGTCATCCACCTCGACCTGCGCTCCGGCGCGGCCGAACTCGGCACTCCGCAGGCCCTGCGCGCCAGGGTCGCCCGCCAGTTGGGCCAGGCCGGCCTGCCGGAACCCGACGACCCCCTGTTCCTGGTCGTCGACACCCCGGCCGGACTCACCGACCACCAGCCGCAGTACGAACTGCTCACCAGCTACCGGGCGGTGGGCGAGGTCAGGATCCTGGTCCTCCTGGTGGGCAGCGCACCGGGGTCGTACGCGGGTGAGGGCGAGGCGTTCCAGCCCGATCGCCGGCTGGTGCGGCCCGCGGTGCTGCGGGCCTCGGGCTGCGCCCTGCTGTGGGCGGGCGACCTGCGTTCCGCCCGCACGGCGCTGGAGCGGCCCACGCCCGACGACCCGGACGCCCTCGCGGTCCTGGTGGACGTGCTGTCGGTGCCGGACGTCTACCTGACGGTCCTCGACCGCCTGGAGGAGCTGCCCGACGCCGTCGCCGCTCCCGGGGTCCGGCTGCTGGAGCAGGACCTGCCGCCGGAGGTCCGCGACCGGGCCTGGCGGGACGCGCTCGCCCGGTTCGCCGGCGAGGACGCCGAGCTCGCCCCGGACGTGCTGGCGACCGCCTCGTCGGGAGCCGACCTGCCGGAGCCCCTGCGGAGCCTGGTGACCGGCCGGGGCGCCCGGGACCAGCGGCACCGCGACCCCGGCGGGGTGGCGGACGACGCGTACCGCGCGTGCGCGGACTCCCTCGACCGGGCCGAGGACGCGCTGGCCGGGCTGGGCGCCCTGCCGGGACTGCTGCGGCCCTCCCGCCGGGCGGCGTTCGAGGCGGACGTGGACCAGGCGCGGCACGACCTCGACTCCTACCGGGAGCTCGTGGGTGCCGCGCTGCGCGGGGGCGGTGCGACGGCGTCCGCCGCCGAGTCCGCGGCCCGGCTCGCGGCCCTCGGGCTGCGGGTGCCCTCGGCGGAGGGCACGGGCGAGCGGATCGGCGAAGGGCTGAAGGAGTTCGCCGGGAAGCTGCTGGGCCAGGGCCTGACCCTGCGGTCGGTGGCCCAGCGCTTCACCGGCCTGGCCGGCCGGGTGGAGCCGGTACCGGGGACGGCCCTGCTGCCGAAGCTCGCCGCGTGCTCGGCCCGTGACCTGACGGGTGCCGGCGGCGCCCGGGACGGCCGGCCGGGCCCGCCCCCCGGCCCGGCGGTCGCCGGCCCGGCCGCGGCGGCCGTGGCGGGCCTGCTCGGCGCGCTGTGGCAGGGGCCCCTCCTCGCCCTGGCGCTCGCCGTCCCGCTGCTGTTCGTCGGCATGGCGGTGCTCGGCACGGCCCGGCTGCGGGACACCGGACGTCCGGGCCGCTGGGCCGTGGCCCCCCGGGTGGCGGCCCTCACCGGCGCCGCGGCCGGCGCCGCCCTGGCGTACGCGACCGGTCCCGCACCCTGGGTGAGCACCGTGGGCCTGCTGGTGGGCCTCGGCGTCGCGGCCGAGACGGCACGCCGGCTCTGGCGCGCGGCGGCCGGCGCCTGGGCCCCGGGCCACGCCACCGCCGCGCTCCGCCGCGCCCTGGAGGAACTCGACGCGCTGCTCGCCGAGGCGGTCCGGGAGCACTGGGCCGTGGAGGAGCGCCTGTACTGCGCGGACGCCGCCCGCTCCGTCGCCGGCATGCTGCGGGCCACGGCCGCCGCCGCGGAGGCCGAGGCGGAGCCCGAGCCGGAGCGGCCCGCGGCCGGCGGCGGGGAGGACGCCGGGACGCTCGCCGAGGACGACTGGCTCTCCAGCGCCTCGGTCCTGGAGACGGACCCCTTCACCGGGGACGACGACGCCGACTGGGCGAGCCCGTACACCCGGCGCGACGAACAGTCCCCGTGGGACGAGCCCGCCGGGGAGAGGCCGGCCGGCGCTCCGTGGGAGGACCGCGCCGCGAGCGCCCCGCGCTGGCTGGACCGGGAGAACGGCGAGGGAGGCCCCGAGCTGGTCGCCACGCTGGCCGCCGACCTGACGGACGCCGCTCTGGTGGCGATGGGGCCCTACTGGGGCGCCGTGGAGCGCGGGCAGGCCGGCGCCCTCGCCGTCCGCCGCACCGAGGAGAGGGTGCGGGAACTGCTGGCGGACGCCCGCCGGCACCTGCGGCACAACGGCGTACTGGCACCGCCCCCGTTCGCCGCCGCCCGCCGGGTCCGCGCCACCTCGGCGAGCCTGCTGGGCACCGACCCGCGGGGCCTCGCCGAACTCGTCGGCGCGGAGGCCGACCGGCAGGCCGTGGTGCAGTTGTCCTCGCCCGAGCAGGGCACGCTGCTCAGTCGCGACCCGGCCGCCGCGGTGTGGATCAGGTTCGCGCCGCGGGCCGTACAGGACGAGATCGAGAAGGCCTGGCAGGCGAGCGGCTCGACGCCACCGGCCGCGGTGCTGTGGACGTCGTCCGGACGGTACGCCGGCCTGCTGCGGCTCACCCCGCTGCGGATGGGCGTGGTGGACACCGTCCGCCCCCGCCAGAGCTCCGGGCCGGGCGGGACGGACGCCTACGGCCGGCCGGACACGTACGGCGCGCGGAACCCGTACGACCGGCCCGCCTCGTACGGCGAGGGGGACACCTACGACCGGGCCGGCAGCCCGTACGGCGAGTCGGACTCGTACGACCGGACCGGCCCGTACGAGGAGACGGCCCCCTACGGACGGGCCGCCTCCTACGGCGAGACGGGCACCTACTACCGAAACGGCCCGTACGACGACCCGGACACCTACGGGCGCGCGGACGGCCACCACCCGGCGTACGACCGCACGGACGCCCACGACCGCACGGACACGTACGACCGCACGGACACGTACGACCGGACGGACACGTACGACCGTGCCGCTCCGTACGACCCATACGACCCGGCCGAGCCGGCCGACCCGTACGAACGAGGGGACGGCGATCTCCGGTGACCAGCACCACGCACCGGCACACGACGGGGCCCGGCGGCCCGCGGGCGGCCACGCTCGCGTTCACCACGCCCTCGGGGCGGCGCCGTGTCGCCCCGGTGCGCCTGGGGCGCGAGTCGCGTCGTGATCCCCTGCTGCCCCAACTGATCCGCAACGGCCTGCTCGACGACGAGGGTCAGCAGTGCGTGCAGGTGCGCCTGACCACCGCCGACGCCTCGAACCCGGGGGCGCGGGAGCTGCTGGACACGGAGGCGGGCACCGCCCTGTCCCTGTACCGGGCGCTCGACGGCACCGAGTACGCGGGGCTCTTCCCGCGGATCATCGGCTACGACCTGGACGCGTCGGAGCCGTTCCTGCTGTACGCGGCGCCGCGCGGCACCGCCGCCGCACGGACCCATGTGATGTCGGCGACCGACCAACGGGGTTTCACCCGGGACCTGCTGCTGGCCCTGTACGTGCTGGAACGCCAGGGCCTGGTGCCGTGCGGCGTCTCGCCCGCCACCGTGCTGTGGGACGGCGCCGCCGCCCAGCTCTGGGGACTGGAGGGGGTGGCCCGTGCCGGGCGGCCGAGGCGGCCCTGGGGCCGGTCGCCCTACTGCTCGCCCGAACAGCGCCGGGGCGAGGGGCTCACCGACCCCCGGGACGCGGTGTGGAGCGCGGCCCAGGTGCTCTACCAGCTCGTGACCGGCCGGCCCGGCCACGCCGACCGGGCACCCGCCGACCTCGACGAGCACCGGCTGCTCGCCCGGACGCTGCGCGACGCGTTCGCCCCGCGCGCCGCCGACCGGCCCACACCCGCCGAACTGCTCGACCTCCTGGCGCCGGGCGCCGCCCGCCGGGTCGCGCTCGCCACCCCCGCCGCCGAGCCGGACACCCACCAGGAGGACGGCTTCGAGCAGGCACTGCGGCTCAAGCGCCGGACGCCCGCCGCCGCCCCGGAGGCCGAGCCGGGAGCGCCGGCCGGGGGCGGTGACGGCGGGGTGCTCTGCCCGTACTGCCTGGAGACCATCCGGCTCGACCTCACGGCGCTGTACGTCACCGACAGCCGGATGCAGTACCAGCCCCTGGACCCCGCAGGCATCGGCAACCCCCTGCGCCGGCAGGACGTCATGCGCGGTGCCGTCCAGAAGTGCGCGGCCGATCCGGACTTCCCGGAGCACTTCATCCCGGTGCCGTACCTCACCTACGGGCGACCGCTGACCGTCGCGATGGTCGGCCAGTCCTCCACCGGCAAGAGCCACCTGCTGACCCAGATGATCGCGGCGATCACCGACGGCGGTCTGGAGCCGTTCGGTCTCAAGTGGCAGTCCGTCAACCCGGAGCAGCACGCCCGTTTCGTACGGGAGCGGGTGCAGCCGTTGCGCAACGGCAAGGTCCTGGACCACACCGCGGGCGTCGGCCTGGACGGCTTCGCCCGCTTCGTGGAGTCCCTGCTGATCACCGACGTCCACGGGCGGGTGCGCCCGGTCGCCTTCTTCGACCTCGGCGGGGAGGACCTGGTGCGGACCGACGCGGCGCTGCGGTTCCTGCTCGGGATCGACGCCCTGGTCTTCGTCGTCGACCCGGCGCTGGCGCTCCCGCTGCCGCACCTGGACCACGCGCGGGAGCGTCTGGGGGTGGAGGTGAACCGGGACGGCGACCTCGCCTTCGGCACCGTCCTGGACCGGTTGCCGAAGAGCGGCCCGTACCTGGACGTGGCGGCCGCGATGGTGCTGGGCAAGGCGGACCTGCTCAGGTTCCAGCCGCCCGTCGACCGGTGGCTGGACCGGCCGCCCGCCACCTCCCTGGACACCGGCCTGATGCGGGAGGAGAGCCGGGACGTCCACCGGCTGCTGCACCGCTACGCCGGTCCGGCGTGGCTGCGCCCCTTCGACGCGATCCGCCGCTGCACCCTGCACGTCGCCTCCGCCACCGGCGGTCAGGAGGACCACGGCCGCTATCCGGCGGGAGCCGGCCCCCGGCGGGTGCTGGAGCCGTTGCTGTCGCTGTTCGCGATGCACGGGCTCATCGACGTACCGGGCGGCGCCGAGGCGGTCGCCCTGGGGGAGACGCCCGCGTTCGAGGCGGTGCCGGTGGAGGACGCCCGAGGAGGGGAGCGGAAATGAGCGACGTGCGGAGCGGAAGCGCGGGCCGCGGGGAAGGGGCCGCCGCGCGCGGGCCGGGCGGGGGCACGGACTCGGTGCACCAGGTCGTCTTCCGGTGGGACGGCAACCACGGCCGCCAGGGCACCGGCATGAACGCCGTCGCCCGTTCCTGCACGGCCGAGCGCGCCGAGGAAGTGGGCCGGGAGCTGGGCCCGCTGCTGTGGGTGTCCGGCGCCGCCGCCTCGCGGCCGAGCACCGTGCGCGTCGTGTCCCGCGACGGGGGCGTCATGCTGGTGTACCGCTGGCCCACCACCGACCGGGGCGGTCGGCCCAGCACGGTCAGCCACGTCCTGGTCGGCGACCCGCGGACTCTGAAGACGCGTCAGTGCCTCGCTCTCGCGTACGGCGGCTGGGGGCGGCAGGAGGTCGCCGAGACGGTGACCGGTCCGCAGCGCACGGTCGACTGCGCGCAGCTCGACCGGCTGGCGCTCCGGCGGCTGCCGGAGATGCTGGAGCGGCTGCCGTCGGTCAGGGACACTCTGGCCGTGGTCACCGCGGAGTGGCTGCGCGACCCCGCCCAGCGGGTGTCGTTGCTGACGGAGCCCGGGGACCGGCGGTCCGGCCACCCGGACCAGGACGAGGCACCGCTGGTGTACCTGGGGCTGTTCCTGATCTTCGGGACCTGGCTGCGGCAGGAGTGGACGTTCGCGACGTACGACACGGTGGACACCCATCCACTGCGGCTGATGTGCGTCCCGCGCTGGGAGGAGGGCACCGGCGGGTCAGGCCCGCTGGCCCGGGTGACCGGCCGTCCCGTGTCCGACCCCCGTTTCGAGCACTGGGCGGCGGACCGGCTGGTGGACCACCTCCTCGCGCATCGGGAGGCACGGGCCGGGGTGCCGCAGCTGGTCGACGAGTTCGCCGACGGGGCGACGTGGGACCGGACGCGGCGGCGCGAACGGCTCCGGGAGATCCTCGACCCGGACCGCCACGGCACGGGCACGGGCCGGCACGCCCCTGCCCGACACGTGCCGGACCGTAACGGCCCGGGCCGGGACGGCACTCCCCTGACCGACACGGACCGGGCCGGGGCGGCATGGGACGCCCCCGACCGCCATGGCACGGACCTGACCGGCACGGGCCGGGGCGGCTTCGGGCGGCCCGGACCGGACGACACTGGCTGGACCGGCACGGGCACCCCAGGCCGGACCGGGACGGAGGGCCCAGGCCGGTCCGGGGCGGACCGGCACGGTGGGGACCGGGCCGGAACGACACGGTTCGGCACGGGCCGACACGAACCCGACCGGACCGGAGCGGGCCGGAACGGCGCAGAGCGACACAACCCTGACCGGACCGGAACAGGCCGGACCGGAACGGAACAGACCCGAACGGACCGAAACGGTACCGACCAGGCCGGCACAGCATGGACGGGCACGAACCAGAGCGACCCGAACCGGCACGGCACCGACCAGACCGGACAGGACCGGACCGGACAGGACCGGACCGGCGTCGACCGGACCGGCACGGCATGGACGGGCACGGACCTGGACGACCCTGACCGGCACGACCCGAACCGGCACGGCACCGACCAGACCGGCGGGCGGCACCCGGTTCCGATCGCCGGTCGGCCGGCTCCGTCCGCGAGTCGGCCGGACGTCGCGGCACCCGGGCAGGGACCGGCCACGCCTGCGAGCCCGGTCGTCCCTGAGCCGTCCCCGAGCCCGGAACCGTCTCCCGGACCTTCCCGCGGACCGGCCCCGGAACCGGACCTGGGCAGAGACCCGGCGACGCTCACCCCCGACCCGTACTCCGGCCCTCCGTACTCCGGCCCTCCGTACTCCGGCCCTCCGTACTCCGGCCCGCACGCGGCCCCGCCCCCGTCGGAGTACGCGCCCTCCTCCCCGGAAGCGCCGGCCCGCGCGTCACGCCCCGGCCCGGGGACCGCCCCGCAGCACGATCACGAGCGTGAGCTGCACGCACTGCGCCAGGACCTGCGGGACACCCAGCGCGGCGACTCCATGCGGCGCGAGGTGGTGAGGACGCAGCTGCGCGCACTGCCCGACGAGTCGCTGGTGCGGGAGCTGCGCTCCGATGACCTGCCGCCGGACTCCGTCGACCTCCTGCTCGACGAGCTGGGCGACCCCCGCCGCGTCGAAACACGCCAGGAGGCCACCAGGCACGCGCTGTGCGAGCACGTGCTCCGCAGGAACCTGTACTTCTCACCGCCCGGACAGCCCGGGGGCCCCGTGTCGAGGACGGCCATGGCCGACCGCTCGGCCGACCTCTTCACCTGGGCCGTCGCCCCCCTGGCCCGCGACCCGCGCTATCTGACCGACCTCCGCGAGCTGCTGCACCGCATGCTCCGGGACACCAGCGTCCCCGCGGGCAACTGGCTGCACAAGGCCGTCGTCGCGCCCCCCGACGGCCAGGCCCCCGACCTGCCGCCCGAACTGTGGCAGCAGCTCGTGCGCGACGCGCTGCAACGCGGCACGAGCCTCTCCGCCGCTCTCCCGGCGTCGGCCGCGGCAGGGCCGACGCCGACCCCGCATGCCCCCTCCGCACCGGCGCCGGAGCGGCCCGACCTCACGGCGAGGCTCAGCGAGCAGCTGAACAAGCCCGGTTGCCTGATGGGGATCGTCGTCGGGGTGATCGTCGTTCTCATCGCCCTCGGCGTGCTCCTCGTCACCTGACCGTGCCCTCACCGTCCAGGCGCCGGGGAGAGGATCGGCCGGCCCCCGACGGGGCCGAAGACCCCGGCGCACGGCGATGGCGACCGGCTGCACGGCCACCGGCCGCGGGCCGGAGCGCGGGCTCACGGGCGGCACAGTTCCGCGATCCGCGCCGCCCGGTCCGGGTAGCGCGCCGTGAGGCCGGCCGCGTCGCCGTGCTCGTAGTCCGCGTAGGTGAATCCGGGTGCCATCGTGCAGCCGAAGAACGACCACGCGCCGCCCGTCGCCACCCGGCCGCCCATCCAGGTCCCGGCGGGGACGGTGAACTGCACGTGCTGCCCGCCCAGGACGTCCGGCCCCAGTACGGCCGTGCGGGAGCCGCCGCCCGGGGCGAGCAGCAGCAACTCCAGCGGATCGCCGAGGTAGAAGTGCCAGACCTCGTCGACGGGCAGGCGGTGCAGCGCGGAGAAATCACCCGGGCGGGCGGTCAGCAGGGCCACGATGGCCGAGCCCGCCGGGCGCCCGTCCGGTCCCTCGGGGCCGGCCCAGGTGCGCCGGAACAGGCCGCCCTCGCGGGGGATGGGCTCCAGCCCGTAGTGGGTGATCAGGCCCTCGGCGGTCAGCGGGGACGTCATCCGGCAAACGCTACCTCCCTGCGGAGGAAGGCGAGTTGCGCCTTCTTCTCCGGCAGGAACACGTCCGGCAGGTCGACCTCGGGCAGGACGACCGCGGGGCCGGCGGTGAAGCCCTGCTTGAGGAAGCGGGCGATCGCCTTGTCGTTGCGCACGTCCGGGTCGACCACGATCCGCGTCCGGTCCAGGCCCAGCAGGACGTACGCCAGGAGCGCCGCCGACAGCGCGGCGGTCCAGCCGGGCCGCGCGGCGCCCGGGTCGGCGGGGGCGAGCAGCAGGTGGACGCCGATGTCGCCGGGCTCGACGGCGTAGCACTCGCCCACCCGGTCGGCCCCGGGTTCGTAGGTCTGGAGCAGGGCGACCGGCACGCCGTCCTTCACCACGAGGTGGGCGTGGTGGGTGTCGAGCGTGTCCATGTGGGCGTAGATCCCGGCGACCTGATCCCGTGTGAGTCCGTTCATGCCCCAGAACGCGGCCCGTTCCTCGCTCACCCAGCGGTGGATCACGTCGGCGTCCGCGGCTGCGTCGAGGGGCAGGACGCGGACGGTGCCGAAGCCGTCGAGGTCCTGCTCGTGGACGGCGGTGCGGGAAGCGTACGGGGTGGTGGTGTGCGGGTCAGGCATCGCTTTCCTTCGTGAGCCGGTCGAAGTCGGTGACCACCGGGGCGAGTTCGCCCGCGAGCCACAGGGGCCGCTGGTCGCGGTGGTGGGGCGTGCCGGGGACGCCGCAGGCGCCGAGGGGCACCACCCAGCGGCTGTCCTGCCGGTCGGCCAGGTCCCAGACGTACCTGGCGGCGGGGCCGCGTGCGGCGCGGTCGGTGAGGCCGGGCACGGCGGAGGTGCACAGCACGCAGTCGTGGTCGCCGGACAGGCCGGGTTCCTCCGCCGGGGAGGCGCCCGGCAGCGCCCGCCAGGGGGCGAGGCGGTGCGTGTCTCCCCAGGTACCGGCGGGCGGCGCCGCGGCGACCTCCTCCAGCGCCGCGCGGACGATCCCGGCGCGGTCGATGCCGTACAGGTCCTCGGCGCGCAGCAGGTGTTCGAGGGCGTGGCCGATCCGCGGCACGAGCGCGAGCCAGGGCAGGAACACCTCGGGGTACGCGGGCGGGACGGCCGCCGCCGCGAACGCCGGGTGCGCCGCCAGCCGCCGTACGACCGCCGTGCGCACGGCCGCGTAGGCCGCCGCGTCCGTGCTGTCGGCGTCCATCCGCCGGTCCCAGGCGAGGAGGCGGTCGCGAAGGGCGCCGGCTGCGCGGCCCAGGCCGTCGAGGGAGGCCAGGTGGTCCAGCAGGGGGCCGGCCGAGCCGAGGTGGGTGTCCGTGTGGATGGCGGGCATGTCGGCGGCCGACCAGCGCTCCCGGCCGGCGAGGAGGGCGGCGATGCGGTCGGCGCGGTGCGGCGGGGCGAACTCGACGCCGAGCGGGGTGGCGGGGCCCCGCTGGTTGGCCATCACGGCGACGCCGTCGGTGAGACCGGCGCGGGGCGGGGTGTGCCAGCCCTCCCACTCGTGGCCGGGCTCCCAGGCGGGCACCGGGCGCAGGCGGCCCGCGGCGGAGCGCACCGGCACGCGCCCCGCGACCCGGTGCAGCAGCCCGCCCTCGGTGTCGGCGGCCTGCACGACGTTGACCGGCTCGGCCCACGCGTCCAGGGCGCGGTCCACGTCGGCGACCCGCCGGGCGCGCAGCAGCGGCAGCAGGGCGCTGAACCCGAGGTCGGAGGTGACGCGCGGCGGATGGCGCAGGCTGAGGGCGGCCGGGGTGCCGTCGTCGAGGCCCTCCGGCCCGCCGATGACCACCGGGCCCCGGTCGGTCTCGATGACCTCGACCTCGACGGTCTCCTCCCCCGCGACCCGGATCAGCTCGGTGTGCCGGGCGGCGCGGTGCCAGGTGCCGTCCGGGCCGAGCGCCTCGACGCCGGCGCCGGTGCGGCGCAGCCGCTCGTGGTACAGGTCCTGGTAGTCGGCCATGGCGTTGGTGATGGCCCAGGCGACGGTGCCGGTGTGGCCGAAGTGGGCGATGCCGGGGACGCCGGGCACGGCGAGGCCGACCACGTCGAACTCCGGGCAGGAGAGGTGGATCTGCTGGTAGACGCCGGGGTCCTCGATGAAGCGGTGCGGGTCACCCGCGATGACGGCGTGCCCGGTCACGGTCCGCTCGCCGCTGACCAGCCAGCCGTTGCTGCCGGCGGTGCCGGGGCCGTCGGTGGCGAACAGGGCGACGGCGTCCGGGCCGAGGTGGGCGGTGATGTGCTCGCGCCAGAGTTTGGCGGGGAAACCCGCGAAGAGGATGTGCGTGGCGAGCCAGACGCCGAGCGGGGTCCAGGGTTCCCAGCGGCCGGGGGCGAGGCCGGTGCGCCCGAACTCGGGGGCGGGCGCGTCCTCGGCCAGTCCGTCGTTCACGCCGTCGGCGTACGCCCGTACCCAGGCGGCCGTCTCCGGGTCCTTCTCCTCCAGCGCGGTGAAGCAGCGGCGCGCGGTGTCCGCGAGCCGGGCCCGCCGGGCGAGGCGGTCCCAGGGCAGGGCCTCGGGGCCGAGGAAGGACGCGGAGGTGCCCTGCGCGCGGTGCCGCTCGACCTCCAGCTGCCAGGCGCGGTCACGGGCGGTCACCCGGGCCTGGGCGCGGGCGAGTTCGTGCACGTCGTCCGCGCGCAGGTGGGGGATTCCCCAGGCGTCCCGGTATGTCTCGGCGCTCACCCCTGTGCCCCTACTTTCCTTTAGGTTAGGCTCACCTAAGTTAAACGTGGTGGCCGAATAGTACGCGAAGGGTGAAGAAACGATGGGGCAGGGGCGGGGCTGGGAGGGCGCGGTCCTCAGACTGATGCGCGCGAAGGACTTCGAGTTCACCGTGACGGACGCCGAGGACGTCACGGTGGACTACCGGCGGCTGCGCCTGACCGACGGCGGCATGCTGGCGGCGACCGGCGTCCACCCCACGATGTGGGTGCGGCTCTGGTTCGACAACGGGGGCAGGCCGCACCAGCGGGCGTACACACTGGTCGACCCGGACCCGGCGACCGGCACCTTCGGCCTGGAGTTCGCCCTGCACGAGGGCTGCGCGAGCGACTGGGCCCGGGCGGCGAAGCCGGGCGACACCATCGAGGCGACGGTCCAGGGCACGGGTTTCGAGGCCCCGGTACCCGCCCCCGGCCGGGTCTTCGCCGTGGCCGACCCGGCGTCGCTGCCCGCGCTCAACTCCCTCCTCGACGCGCTGGACACGGTCCCGGCGACGATCTGGTTCGAGGGCGACACCGGTGGCCTGCCCCTGCGCACGGACCCCGCCCGCCACGAGATCCGGCCGGTCCCGCGCCGCGACGCGGGAGCCCATCTGGTGGAGCGGGTGAAGGAGTCCCTGCCCGAGCTGCTGCGCTCGACACCCGAGCCGTACGTCTGGATCGCCTGCGACACCGCGACGACCCGGGCGCTGGCCGCGTACACCCGCAAGGAGCTGGGGGTGCCCAAGCAGCGGGTGAACGCGCTGGGGTACTGGCGCGCGACCTGAGCCCGCACGCGCGATCATCGGGGCATGGACGTCACCCTTCACCTCGCCCAGGACCCCGAGGCCGACGAACTCCTCGGCCGCAGTCCCCTCGCCGCGCTGGTCGGCATGCTGCTGGACCAGCAGGTACCCATGGAGTGGGCGTTCAAGGGCCCGTCGACCATCGCCCGGCGCATGGGCGCGGAGGACCTGGACGCGCACGACATCGCCGCGTACGACCCCGAGGCGTTCGCCGCGCTGCTGTCCGGCAAGCCGGCCGTGCACCGCTACCCCGGCTCGATGGCGGGGCGCATCCAGCAGCTGTGCCGGTACCTGGTGGAGAGGTACGACGGTGACGCCGAGGCGGTCTGGCGAGGCGCCGGCACCGGCAAGGAGCTGCTGAAGCGGCTCCAGGAACTGCCGGGCTTCGGCAAGCAGAAGGCCCAGATCTTCCTCGCCCTGCTCGGCAAGCAACTCGGCGTCCAGCCGGAGGGCTGGCGTGAGGCCGCCGGCGCGTACGGCGAACCCGGGTCCTTCCGCTCCGTCGCCGACATCACCGGACCCGAGTCCCTGACCAAGGTCCGGGCCCACAAGCAGCAGATGAAGGCGGCGAAGGCCTCCGGCGGTTGAGCGGGGGTGCCCGCGGCGGCCTGCGCGGGTTCGGCGGGGGGTGCGCGTGGCGCGGTGGGTGGTCCTGTGGGCCGGGGCCGTCAGCCCGGTGGACCGTCCCGGGTGGCGGGCCCGACGGAGCCGCCCCAGATGAAGGCGGCGAAAGCCTCCGGCGGTAGAGCGGGGGGTGCCCGCGGCGGCCTGCGCGGGTTCGGCGGGGTGCGCGTGGCGCGGTGGGTGGTCCTGTGGGCCGGGGCCGTCAGCCCGGTGGACCATCCCGGGTGGCGGGCCCGACGGAGCCGCCCCCAGCATGGAGCATGACCGAGCCACCGAGCGGCTCCCCTCAAGGACAGCCGTACGACGACCGCGGAGTCCACGCCCGGCACGGGACGCACACGCACCCGCACCCCCCGGCCGCCGACCGGCACGAGCCCGAACCGCCCTTCGAGGGGCCACTGCACCTGCTGTCCCGCGCCGCGTGGCAGACCGTGCTGGCCACCGGCGTCGCCTCGCTGATCCTGGGCGTCCTGGTCCTGGTCTGGCCGGGCGCCTCCCTGCTCGCCGCCGGCGTGCTCTTCGGCCTCTACCTCCTCGTCAGCGGCGTCCTCCAGCTCGCCTCCGCCTTCGGCACGCACCGGACGACCTCCCTGCGGGTCCTCGCCTTCGTCAGCGGTGCCGTGTCGATCCTGCTGGGCCTGTTCTGCTTCCGCGGCCCGTTGCAGTCGGTGCTGCTGCTCGCGCTGTGGATCGGCATCGGCTGGCTGTTCCGCGGCGTCACGGAGATCGTGGCCGCCGCGCACGACCCGGCGATGCCCGCGCGCGGGTGGCACATCTTCCTCGGCGTCGTCACCCTCGTCGCCGGCATCGTGCTGATCGACTCCCCGGTCGAGTCGGCCGCCGTCCTCATGCTGGTCGGCGGCTGGTGGCTCGTCGTCGTCGGCGTCGTCGAGATCGTCACGGCCGTGCGCTTGCGCGGGCGTGCCCGTCAGGTCCCGCACACGCTGTGAACCGCGCCCGTCCCCGCCGAGCCGTCGCTACGCCGGGCGAGCGGTTCTCGCCCCCGGTGCGCCGGCCCGCGCACGCCCGGCGGGGACACGTCCTGACATGAGCCCCGCCATGCCCGCCGTCGCCGTCCGCGCCCCGCGCGCCGGTCGGCGCGGCGCGTGGCTGCGGGCCCTGGTCCTGCTGCTCGCCCTGCTCGTGCCCTGCACGCACGTGACGGCCCAGGCCGTGCCGGTCGCGGCGGCGGCGAGCGGGGGAGCCGGTGGCGCGGGCGGCGCGACCGGGGAGTACGACCACCTCGACACCGTCGTGCGCCCGTCGGCCCGTGCCACCCGGCACGCCCCCGCGGCCCCGCCGGCCCCGCCGTGCCCGACGGCCGCCCGCCCCGCCCACGACGCCCACGCCCTCACGCCCTCCGTCGCGGCCGGGCCTCCGCCCTCTCCGCGCTCCGTGGTCCTGCGCTGCTGACCGGCCCCGGACCGGCCGCCCCCGCCGGTCCGCCGCGCACACGTGGCACCACAGGAACACGGAACACGGAACGAGGCACCGCCATGCTCAACGACCCCTACGCCGTCCTGCGCGCCCTCCTGCGCGCCGAGGCCGCCCGCCGCACCCCCAAGCCCGACACCCGGCCGCAGGCTCCGCGCGAGGGGCAGTCGCCCGCGCGGGACGGGAAGCGTGACTGACGGGAGGCCCGTACGGCGGGGCGGTCCGCCACCGGCTCCCCGTTTGCCCCCGTTTACGGCATCTTCCCGGCGCCGCACTCCGGCGCCATGGCTGCGCCCGCGACGTCCGGGCCGGTAGGCTTTCCGTGTGATCTTCAAGCGCATCGGAAACGGCCGGCCGTACCCCGACCACGGCCGGGAAAGCACCCGGCAGTGGGCGGACGTCGCGCCGCGCCCGGTCCGCCTCGATCAGCTCGTGACGACCAAGGGCCAGCTCGACCTGGAAACGCTCCTCGCCGAGGACTCCACGTTCTACGGCGACCTCTTCGCGCACGTCGTGAAGTGGCAGGGCGACCTGTATCTGGAGGACGGCCTGCACCGCGCGGTGCGCGCGGCGCTGCAGCAGCGCCAGGTGCTGCACGCCCGGGTCCTCGAGCTGGGCTGACGCGGCCCGGTTGGCCCGTTCGGGTGGGATTGCACCGGCCCACGGAACGCCGACTGATCATTTAATAGGCATCGCCATCCGGGCGCACTACGCTGCGCCCATGAGCATGCTGACTCCCCCTGGCATGGGCGGCCAGTACAAGATCACGGGGGACAGGTACCCGCGGATGCGGCCGGCCCGGCGGCGCGGCCGGCTCGCGTTCGCCGCCGTCGCCTGTGCCACCGTCCTCGGGGTGGTCGGCTGGGGCACGCTCCAGCTCATCGACGTCTTCACCGGCGACGACAAGGCCTCCGCGGCCGGGGCCGGGGACCGCTGCCGGCCCACCGGCACCGCGGCGAGCGCCGCGCCCGCCGCCGTGGCCGTGCCCGAGCCGGCGCAGGTCACCGTCAACGTGCTCAACGCCACGACCCAGGGCGGCCTCGCCCAGAAGACCGCCGACGAGCTGAAGAAGCGCGGCTTCCGCATCGGCGACGTGGGCAACGCGCCCGAAAAGTTCGACAAGAAGGTCGGCGGCACGGGCGTCCTGCTCGGCCCGGCCGCGTCCCTGAAGACCTCGCTGCCCGTCCTCGGCACCCAGCTCCCCGCCGCCGAGCGCCGCACCGACGCGGCCCGCGAGGGCGCCGCCGTCGACCTGATCATCGGCGACGGCTTCAAGGGACTGGCGCGGCCCGCGGCCGCCGACGCGGCGCTGGCCGAGCTGACCGCGCCGCGTCCGGCCTCCACCGGCCGGCAGACCTGCTGAGCGGCAGCGGTACGAAGGCTCCCGGTCGCCCGGGAGCGTGCTACTCGGCCGCCCCGTACATCCGGTCGCCCGCGTCGCCGAGGCCCGGCACGATGTAGCCCTGCTCGTTGAGACGCTCGTCGACCGAGGCCGTCACGACCGTCACCGGAGTCCCGGCCAGCTCACGCTCCATGAGTTCGACGCCCTCGGGGGCGGCGAGCAGCACGACGGCCGTCACGTCGTCGGCACCGCGCTTGATCAGCTCCTGGATGGACGCCACCAGGGTGCCGCCGGTGGCCAACATCGGGTCCAGGACGTAGACCTGGCGCCCGGACAGGTCCTCGGGCATGCGGGTCGCGTACGTGGAGGCCTGCAGCGTCTCCTCGTTGCGGATCATGCCGAGGAAGCCCACCTCGGCGGTCGGCAGCAGCCGGACCATGCCGTCGAGCATGCCGAGACCGGCCCGCAGGATCGGCACCACCAGCGGGCGCGGGTGGGAGAGCTTGACGCCGGTGGTCCGGGAGACCGGCGTGTGGATGTCGACCTGTTCGGTGCGCACGTCGCGCGTGGCCTCGTAGGCGAGCAGGGTGACCAGCTCGTCGGCGAGGCGGCGGAAGGTCGCGGAGTCCGTGCGCCGGTCGCGCAGGGTGGTGAGCTTGTGGGCGACCAGGGGGTGGTCGACGACGTGGAGACGCATGTCCACCACAGTAACCGGGCGCCAAGGCCAACGCTTCACCCGCTCACGGGCGTCAAACCGCCCGGCCGGGGGAAGGTGGGAGGGACCGACGCGGGGTGGTGAGACTGTGCCTGACCGGGACTTCCACGAGGCGCCGTCCGCCGGCGAGCAGCCGGGGACGGTGCGCGGGGCGAAGCGGAGTACGGAGCCGGAGGGGGAGGCCGAACGCCGTCGGCGGCGGGCCCAGTTCCTGCGCGACCTGGCGGAGGCCCGGGAGCTGCGGGACCGCGTCCAGCCGCGCCGCGCCAAGGCCGCCCGGCTGCGCCACGCGATGCGCATGCGCACCTTCCGCTGGTAGGCCCGCCCCTGGTCCGATGTGGTCCGTCCCTGGCCCGACCGGGGGTGATCGCGCGCCGCGCCGACGCCGTGGGGCGCGGGCGTGCGCGGGCGCCACGGGAATCCGCGTACGATCCGCGAGTGGCCGCAACAAGTGCGCTGTCGGGTGGCTGTCCGGGTACGTACTCCCGGACGCGATCGAAACAGCCGGACACAGGGCGCCGAAGACGTCCCCTGGGTGACTTGTTTCTGCCACGATTCCGAGTGGGTGGGGCTCGGAGCACCGCTCCCCCGCCCGAAACCTCCGCCGGGGGGATCCCCAACCGGCACGCCTACGACCAGTGGGAGAGTCACGGTGTACTTCGCCGCACTGCTCGCGCGCACCGAAGACGGGTGGGAAGCGAGCGACACGGAGCTCGACGATGTGGAGACCCTGTCGGATCTGGCCGACCTGGCCCGGGAAGCCTCGCCCGACGAGGACACGGTGCTCGTACTGATCGAGCAGGAGGACGCGTGGTTCGGAGTCGTCCGGGTGGACGGCGAGGACGACCCCCGCATCTACGTCTCGGACGCTGCCGCGGCCGCCCGCAGCAGCTACGGCGAGATCCTGCTCACCGACGAACTGCTCGGCCGGGAACCCGGTGACGAGGGCGACGACCTCGACGCCCTCGACCTCGACGGCACGGAGGACGGCGAGTCCGCCGACGACGGTGCCGACGACGCCGACGGCGACGACGCGGCCCCGGCCTCCGGGGAGTCCTCCGTGCCGCGCGGCCCGGTCGGCGACCCGGAGATCCTCGACGACCTCGGCCTGAGCGAGAAGGAGCTGCGCTCGATGTCCGGGGACGCGGTCGGTGAGATCGCGGAGGCGCTGGGCGCCTCCGACGTCCTGGAGACCGTCCGCTGACCGCGCCGACCGAGCAGGGCCGGGACGAGGACCCCGCGGACCGCTCCGTACCGCCCGACCCGGTGCGCGACCGGTGGCGGGCCGCGATGCGGCTCGCCCTGGCCGAGGCCGGGCGGGCCGGGCGGGCCGGGGACGTCCCCGTCGGCGCCGTGGTGCTGGCACCCGACGGCCGGACCGTGCTGGCGGCCGGGCACAACGAGCGCGAGGCCACCGGGGACCCCACGGCGCACGCCGAGGTCCTCGCGATCCGGCGGGCCGCCGCGGCCCTGAGGGATTCAGCGGCACGAAGCGCCTCCGGCAAGGGCGGTGGCGGAAGACGGGGGGGCGAGTGGCGGCTGGCCGGCTGCACGCTCGTCGTCACCCTGGAGCCGTGCACGATGTGCGCGGGCGCCCTCGTGCAGTCCCGCGTGGACCGCGTGGTCTACGGCGCCCGGGACGACAAGGCGGGCGCGGCCGGCTCCCTGTGGGACGTGGTGCGCGACCGGCGGCTCAACCACCGTCCCGAGGTGATCGAGGGCGTGCTCGCCGCGGACTGCTCCCGGTTGCTCACGGACTTCTTCCGCGACCGCTGACGGCCGTCGCCCCGGCGCCCGTCATGGATTTCGAACCACGCCGCACTGTGCTGTAAGGTCTCTCTCGGTAGCGTGTCCGAGCGGCCGAAGGAGCTCGCCTCGAAAGCGAGTGTGGCGCAAGTCACCGAGGGTTCAAATCCCTCCGCTACCGCTCTTGAAGGGCCCCGTCGAAAGACGGGGCCCTTCGTGCGATCATGAGCGACCGAAGGCGTGCTCGACGTGACAGGGGAGGCCGCGGTGGCGGTGAACTCGAAGAAGATCGCCGTCTACGTGCTCGTGGTCTTCGTGCTGTATGTGATCATCACGGATCCGGCGAAGGCCGCCGACTACGTGCAGATAGGCTTCCAGGGCATATCCGACGCGGCGGGAGCCGTCGGCGACTTCATGACCTGGGCCGCCAACGGAGGAAAGTGATGATCCGCCACCTGGTGCTGTTCCGGCTCGACGAGGGCGTGGAGCGCGACGACCCGCGCGTGGTGGAGGGCGTCGAGGCCTTCCGGGCGCTCGGCGACCGCATCGACGAGCTGCGCTTCTGGGAGTGCGCCTGGAACATCAGCGACCGGCCCATCGCCTACGACTTCGCCATCAACTCGGCCGTGGACGACGCCGACGCCCTCAAGCGCTACCTCGACCACCCGGCCCACCAGGCGGGCGTCGCCCTCTGGCGCGAGTTCGCCACCTGGGTGATCGCCGACTACGAGTTCTAGTACGGCCGCGGCCTCCGGCCCCGTACCCACGCGGTGCGGGGCCGGTTCGCGTTCACTCAACACGACGTTTTGCGGTGCTTGCACACAGTGCACATGTCTTGTGATGCTATGACCGCTTTTGACGGATGAGTCAACGGAAGAGTGACGGATCACGAGGTGGAGTTGACCGTGCCGGCCAGTACTGCGCCTCAAGCACCGCCCGCACCGCCCGCCCAGGCCCAGGCCCAGGAGCCGCCCTCGCCGCACCCCGCGCCGGAACCCGCGCCGCAGCGCAGCCGGGGCGCCGACACCCGGGCCCTGACCCAGGTGCTCTTCGGCCAGCTGAAGGAACTGACACCGGGCACGCCGGAGCACGACCGCGTCCGCGCGACGCTCATCGAGGCCAACCTGCCGCTGGTGCGCTACGCCGCCGCCCGCTTCCGCTCCCGCAACGAGCCGATGGAGGACGTCGTCCAGGTCGGCACGATCGGCCTCATCAACGCCATCGACCGCTTCGACCCGGAACGGGGCGTGCAGTTCCCGACGTTCGCGATGCCGACCGTGGTCGGCGAGATCAAACGGTACTTCCGTGACAACGTCCGCACGGTGCACGTCCCGCGGCGGCTGCACGAGCTGTGGGTGCAGGTCAACAGCGCGACCGAGGACCTGACGACCGCCTTCGGGCGCTCCCCGACGACCGCCGAGATCGCCGAACGGCTGCGCATCACCGAGGAGGAGGTGCTGTCCTGCATCGAGGCGGGACGGTCGTACCACGCCACCTCGCTGGAAGCCGCCCAGGAGGGCGACGGACTGCCCGGGCTGCTCGACCGGCTCGGCTACGAGGACCCCGCCCTCGACGGGGTCGAGCACCGCGACCTGGTCCGGCACCTGCTCGTCCAGCTCCCGGAACGGGAACAGCGCATTCTGCTGCTGCGCTACTACAGCAATCTCACCCAGTCACAGATCAGCGCGGAACTCGGCGTCTCCCAGATGCACGTCTCACGGCTACTGGCGCGTAGTTTCCAACGCCTGAGGTCCGCCAACCGGATCGACGCGTAGTCTCGAAGCCGACTCGACGCCGACCCGAAAGCACGATCGAGACGTCACCGGGGAGAGCGAATCGCTCACCAGGGCCGTTGCGGGTGGAATGGGCCTGAAAGGGCATCAGACCCCCTGTTTCCAGGGGGTATTCGCGTCTCGGATGTCGACATGTCACTACAGCGCGTTGCCGACATGTGACATTCTGCCGGAAGCGCGTTTGCCGGAGCCCCGGCTCCGGTATTCAGGTGAAGGCTGCGTTCCCGCCGTGGGTGCGCGCCGCGACCGTCCCGCGACCCAAAGGGGGTGGCATGTCCGCAGACCAGGGCAGCTCGAAGGTGCTCGCGCTCGCGGAGAGCGAGACCGCGCCCGACACGCTCGAGGCACTCGGCCCCATCGACGACGTCCCGGCCGTCGAAGCCGTACCGGCGCTCGACGCCGTTCCGAACCTCGACGCCGTGCCGGCCCAGGCCCTTCCGTCAACGGAGGCCATCGACACCCGCACCCTGTCCCGCTCCCTGTTCCTGCGGCTCGCCGCCCTCGACGAGGACAGCCCGGAGCGTGCCTACGTCCGGGACACCCTGATCGAGCTCAACCTCCCGCTGGTGCGCTACGCCGCCGCCCGCTTCCGCTCGCGCAACGAGCCGATGGAGGACATCGTCCAGGTCGGCACGATCGGCCTGATCAAGGCGATCGACCGCTTCGACTGCGAACGGGGCGTGGAGTTCCCGACGTTCGCCATGCCGACCGTGGTCGGCGAGATCAAGCGGTTCTTCCGGGACACCTCGTGGTCGGTGCGCGTCCCGCGCCGGCTCCAGGAGCTGCGCCTGGCCCTGACGAAGGCCAGCGACGAGCTCTCCCAGAAGCTGGACCGCTCCCCGACGGTCGGCGAGCTGGCCGCCGTGCTGGGCGTGTCCGAGGAGGACGTCGTCGACGGCCTCGCGGTCGGCAACGCCTACACCGCCTCCTCGCTGGACTCCCCGGCCCCGGAGGACGACGGCGGCGAGGGTTCGCTGGCGGACCGCCTGGGCTACGAGGACACGGCCCTGGAGGGCGTGGAGTACCGCGAGTCCCTCAAGCCGCTGCTGGCGAAGCTGCCGCCCCGGGAGCGGCGGATCATCATGCTGCGCTTCTTCGCCAACATGACCCAGTCGCAGATCGGCGAGGAGGTCGGCATCTCGCAGATGCACGTCTCCCGGCTGCTGACGCGCACCCTGTCGCAGCTGCGCGAGGGCCTCATCTCCGACTGAGCCCCGCCCCACGACAGCCCGGCGACCGCCGCGGCCCCTTCGGGGGTACCGCGGCGGTCGCCGTCGTACGGGTCCGTGCCGGTGCCGGCCGCTCGCTCCGGGCGGGCGCCGGTCCTACTTCAGCGCCAGCCAGGCGACGGCCGCGACGATCACCACGGCGGCCACGATGCCGACGATCAGTCCGATGCGGGGCCCGGAGGAGGCGGCGGGGGCCGCCTGCCGGGACTGGGGGGCGCCCTCGTCGACGAACGCGCGGAACATCTGGGTGCTGCCTGCGGGGTCGTAATTGCCCTGAGGGCCCTGGTTGTTAGCCATGGGCCGAGACACTAGCGAATGCACCGGGTGCGGCCCAAGTGCGGGGCTCCCGAGGCCCTTTGCCTCCGCTCACCACCCACCACCTGCGCGTTTACTTTTGCAATACTTGCCTTTGCCAACTTTTTATCCCGCGAGGGCCGTCTTTATTTGCCTGTAGCAACCAACCGATCTTATGGTTGCCCTAAGCAACGAAAACCGGGAGGTGCGCATGGCCGAGAGGGCGCAGTACGAGGAGCTGATCCGTCAGTTCAGCGCCTTCGGTGCCGTGAAACGGGAGATGGGGCGGCTGCTGCCGTCCGACTGTCCCGGCGGATCCGCCGCCGTACTGACGTTGCTGGGCCGCCACGGGGACATGCGCATCAGCAAGCTCGCGGAGCTGCTGGCCGTGGACATGTCGGTGACCAGCCGCCATGTCACCCACGTCGCCGAGCGCGGCTGGATCGAGCGCTCGCCCGACCCCGCGGACAAGCGCTCGCGCATCCTGCGCCTGACGCCGCTGGGCCAGGACCAGCTCGACGAGATCGCCGAGCGGACCACCCAGCTCCTCGCCCACCGGCTGAGTGACTGGACCGACGACGAGGTCGGCCAGCTCTCCCGGCTCATGGCCCGCCTCCGGGCCAGCTTCGACGACTGCCGGGTCCCCGCGGCCCGGCCCCCCGCACCGACCGGGGACGAACAGACCACTCGTACACCCCGTACACCCGCGATCACCACGTAAGTAAAGGAAGTCCATGGCAACGACCACACCAGCCGGTGTGCGGGCTCATGCCAAGCACGGGGGAGGCTCCTCCGGAGACGCTCCGATGTCGCACCGGCAGATCATGGAGGCGCTGTCCGGGCTGCTGCTCGGCATGTTCGCCGCCATCCTGTCCTCGACCATCGTCACCAACGCCCTGCCCGAGATCATCAGTGACCTCGGCGGCGGCCAGAGCGCCTACACCTGGGTCGTCACCGCCTCGCTGCTGGCGATGACCGCCTCCACCCCCCTGTGGGGCAAGCTCGCGGACCTCTTCAGCAAGAAGGCCCTGGTCCAGATAGCCCTCTGCGTCTACGTCCTCGGCTCCCTCGTGGCCGGCCTGGCGCAGAACCCGGCGATGCTGATCAGCGCGCGTGTCATCCAGGGGCTGGGCGCCGGCGGTCTGTCCGCCCTGGCCCAGATCATCATGGCCGCGATGATCTCCCCGCGCGAGCGCGGCCGGTACTCCGGCTACCTCGGCGCCACCTTCGCCGTCGCCACCGTCGGCGGTCCGCTGCTCGGCGGCGTCATCACCGACACCAGCTGGCTCGGCTGGCGCTGGTGCCTCTACGTCGGTGTGCCCTTCGCGCTGATCGCGCTGGTCGTGCTGCAGAAGACGCTCCACCTGCCGGTGGTCAAGCGCAAGGTCAAGGTCGACTGGGCCGGTGCCTTCTTCGTCACCGCGGCCGTCAGCCTGCTGCTGATCTGGGTCACCTTCGCCGACGACAAGTACGACTGGCTGTCCTGGCAGACGGCCGTCATGGTCGGCGGCGCGATCGTCCTGTCGCTGGTCTTCTGCTTCGTCGAGACCAAGGCCAGCGAGCCGATCATCCCGCTGCGCCTGTTCAGGAACCGCACCATCACCCTGGCCTCGCTGGCCTCGCTGTTCGTCGGTATCGCGATGTTCGCGGGCACCGTCTACTTCAGCCAGTACTTCCAGCTGGCCCGGGGCAAGTCCCCGACCATGTCGGGCGTCATGACCATCCCGATGATCGGCGGTCTGTTCGTCTCGTCCACGGTCTCCGGTCAGATCATCACCAAGACCGGTAAGTGGAAGGGCTGGCTGCTGGCCGGCGGCGTGCTGCTGACGGCGGGCCTGGGCCTGCTCGGCACCATGCGCTACGACACCCCGTTCTGGCACATCGCGATCTTCATGGCGCTGATGGGCCTCGGCGTCGGCATGATGATGCAGAACCTCGTGCTGTGCACGCAGAACCAGGTGGCCCCGAGCGACCTGGGTGCGGCCTCCTCCGTCGTGACCTTCTTCCGGTCCCTCGGTGGCGCCGTGGGCGTCTCGGCACTCGGTTCCGTCATGTCGTCCCGGATCAGCCACTACGCCGCGGACACCATCGGCTCGCTCAGCCCGCAGGAGCAGGCGGCGGCCGCCAAGGCCACCGGCGGCGGCTCCATCCCCAAGATGAACCTGCTGCCCCCGGGCATCCGCGAGTGGCTGGAGAGCGCCTACGGGCACGGCATCGCCGACATCTTCCTGTACGTCGCGCCGATCGCCCTGCTCGCCTTCCTGGTGACGCTGTTCATCAAGGAGGTGCCGCTGCGCACCACCGGCGCCCTGGCCCAGGCGGCGGAGTCCACCGCCGAGACCGCCTCCCCGGTGGCCCCGGTCCCGGCCGAGGCCACCCGGACCGCCCCCGAGCCGGTCCCGGCCGGTGTCCCCGCGGCCACGTCCGTCACCGACTCCGGCGCGCAGACCGCCCCGCAGCCGCTCGCCGCGTTCGCCGCGGTGCCCGGCTCCGGTGAGCCGGGGGCGCCCGTCTCCGGTGGCATCCCGGTCCGCGGCTTCGTCCGCGGCGCCGAGTCCGCGCCGGTCCCGCAGGCCGCCGTCACGCTGATCTCGCTGGCGGGCCGGCAACTGGGCCGCTCGGTCGCCCAGGCCGACGGCGCCTACGCCCTCGACGCGCCGGGCGCGGGGTCGTACGTCCTGATCGCCTCCGCCGACGGCTTCCAGCCGCAGGCCTCCACGATCGTGGTGAACGACGAGCCGGTCGCCTACGACGTCCTGCTCAGCGGCACCAGCGGGCTGACCGGCCTGGTCCGGGCCGCCGAGAGCGGACTGCCGGTCAAGGACGCGATGGTGATCGTGACCGATGTGCGCGGTGACCTGCTGGCCACCGCGGCCACCGGTGACCAGGGCGACTTCTCCTTCGCCGAGCTGGTGCCGGGCACGGTGACCGTCGCGGTCAACGCCGCCGGCCACCGGCCGCGTGCCCTGCCCGTCGAGGTCGGCGGCACCGGCGTCACCCGCGTGGAGGTCGACCTCCAGGCCGGGGCGCAGGTCCAGGGCGTCGTGCGGGCACCGCACGGTCCGCTGGCCGACGCCCGCGTCACGCTGGTCGACGCGGCGGGCAACGTGGTCGGCACCGCCACCACCGGGGCGGACGGCGCGTACGCCTTCACCGACCTGGACGCCGGTGAGTACACCGTCATCGCGACCGGCTACCCGCCGGTGGCGACGGCCCTGACGGTCACCGGCCAGGGTGCCGACGGCCACGACATCGAGCTCGCCCACCCCGGCGAGTAGCCGGAACCCGGCCCGTGGCGGCGTGCGCGCTCCGAGTGGAGGCGCGCCCGCCGCCACGGGCCGGTTCTCTTGCGGCCGGCCCTCCTACGGCCGGCTCCCCCCACGACTTCTCATACGACCTCTCAACGACCTCCAACGACCTCTACGACCAATTTCTGAGCCTTTGCAGGGAGAAAACGGGATGGGACTGACCGCGAGGATTCGCACGCGGGACGGATGGGCCGTGTCGCACGCGGTCGTCACGGTGACCGACATGACCGGCACACAGGTACTGCGCGCCGAGACGGACACCGAGGGCACCGTTCGGGACACGACCCCGCTGGCACCCGGGCCGTACACCGTCATCGTCACCGCCGTCGGCTACGCGCCCGCCGCCTCCAGCGCGATCGTCACCGCGAGCGGACGCGCCGAGGTGGGCACCGTGACGCTGGCCCGGCAGGGTGGCACCGAGCTGCCGCCGCCCGGACCGTGGACCGTCGACCCGGCGCACTCCAGCGTGGCCGCCGTCGCCCAGCACCTGGGCATCTCCAGCGTGCACGGCCGGTTCACGGACTTCGCCGGCACCGTCGAGATCGCCCCGGACGACGTCACCAAGTCCCGGGTGGAGGCCGTGATCAAGGCCGCGTCCATCGACACCGGCAACGGCATGCGCGACACCCACCTGCGCTCCGCCGACTTCCTGGACGTCGAGCGGTACCCGGAGATCACCTACCGCTCCACCGGGGTGACCCAGGCCGGCTCCGACCGCTGGACCGTCCACGGCGAACTGGGCCTGCACGGCGTCGTCCGCCCCGTCGACCTGGACCTGGCCTACCTCGGCACCGGCGCCGACCCCTGGGGCGGCACCCGGGCGGCGTTCCGCGCGACCACCGAGCTGCGCCGCGAGGACTTCGCCATGAACTACAACCAGGTCCTCCAGGCCGGCATCGCCGCCATCGGCACCACGCTCCGCGTCGAGCTGGACATCCAGGCGGTCCAGGGGGACTCACTCCCGGCCGCGTGAGGCACCGCCCGACGCCCGGGCCACCAGCTCGTCGCACAGGTCCCGGAGCTTGACGTTGGTGTGCTGGGAGGCCCGGCGCAGCCGTTCCAGGGCGCGCCGGGCGTCGATCCGCTCCCGGGCCATGAGGATGCCGACCGCCTGGTCGATGACGCTGCGGGAGAGCAGGGCGGTGCGCACATCGGCCGCCGAGGCCTGTTGCCGCTCGACGCGCAGGGCCTCGTTCACGACGTCCGCGGCCCGCTCCGCGAAGCGGCGGGCCGCTTCGTGCGTCTCGTCCGGCGCGCCGGGTTCGAGCCCGTAGAGATTGAGCGCGGCGCCCGCCCCGCCCTCGACGGGCAGGGGGAGCGCCAGCACCCGGCGCACGCCGGTGGCCAGCGCGTACCGCGTGTACGCGGGCCAGCGGGTCTCCGTGGCGAGGTCGGGGGCGTACTGCGTGCTTCCCGTCTCCGCGGCGTCCACACAGGGGCCCGAGCCGTTCTCGTACTGCCGCAGGTCCAGGCCGCTGGGCAGGCCGGAGCTGCCCGCCAGGGTCAGCAGGCGGCCGGTCCGGCGCACCGTGACCGAGCAGGCGACGGCCCAGGGCACCTGCGCGACGGCGCGGTCGGTCAGGTCGCGCAGCAGGGTGTCGAGCCCGTGGCTGCGCGCCATGGCCTGGTCGAGTGTGTCCTGGGTCCGGGTCTCCTGGGTCCGCGAGGTCATGTCCCTACGGATGTCCCGTCACCGCTCGCCCACGCCTCGCCCCTGGGAACCGCTGTTCGAGTCGACGACCCGGCGGGCGAGGTCGCGCAGTTTCACGTTCTCCCGCTGCGAGGCCTTCACCAGGGAGTCGAAGGCCCCGGCCGCGTCGATGTCCAGTCGCTCCATGAGGATGCCGGTGGCCTGGCCGATCAGGTCCCGGGTGCGCATGGCCTCGGTGAGCTGCTCGCGCACGGTCGCCGAGTCCAGGGCCAGGCTGACGTGCGCGGTGAACAGCCGGCCGATGCGGGTCGCGTCCTCGTCGAAGGCGCGCGGTTCGCGTGCGTACGCCGTCAGGACGGTCAGGCGGCGCCGGTCGGCGCGCAGCCGCAGCGACAGCGCCGAGCGGAGGCCGAGGTCGGACAGGGGGTTGCCGCCGCCGTCGGCCGCGCTGTCCTCTATCCGCACCACGGGCGTGGTCCACAGGTTCTCCCAGTCCGGGTGCGGCCCGCGGTGGCCGCCGTGCCGGGGCTCGCCGGCGAACCGTACGGCCTCGTCGGTCCAGGCGAGCGTGCGCAGCCGGCTGCCCCGCTGGATCTCCGAGATGTCCGCGTGCTCCGCGCCGGGCACCAGCCGTACCGCCAGCTCGACGGCGGTGTTCAGGGTGTTGTCCGGGGTGCCCGTGGCGTGCAGTTGCCGGGCTGCCGCCGTCAGGGCCTCGGCAAGCTCGAAACCCGCCGCACAACGCGGCACATCAGTGAATTCGGACGCAGTCACCACGAACCTCTTCGGCATGCGCGGCCAGGCGGCCGTGCGCAGGAGAGCTCCGCAGCACATTCCTGACTGCGAGCACAGGACGAACAGCACTTTAGCCGCTTGGTTGCGCGCCGGTGACGTCCGGCCGACGGATCGGGGGGACCTTCCGCACCCCTCGCCCGCGTGGTGGAATGGGGTCGGGTCAGGAAGCGGCCTTGCCGGAAGCCGGACGGACGTCTGCCAGGTGAGTGCCGTGACCTTCCTTCCCCATCCCAGCGAGGCGTGCGAGCCGTGCGACCCACCCGGCCGCGTCGTGCTCGCCCTGCCCCGAGAGATCGACTTCTGCAACGCCACGGGGCTGCTGCCCCTGATCATGACCGCGGTGGACCAACGGTCCGACGGGCTGCGCCTCCTCGTCCTGGACCTGACGGGGACCCGCTTCATGGACTCCCAGGGCGTCCGCCTCCTCGACGAGGTGCGCCGCCGCCTGCCCGGCCGCGCCCGGCTGCGGGTGGTGGCCGCGCCGACGGGTGTGCCGAGCCGCGTCCTGGAACTGTCCGGCCTGCGGCGGGACGTGCCGGTGTACGACAGCCTCCCGGAGGCGCTGCGGCCGGGGAGCGGGGCCGCGGCATAGGCCGGCGAGGGCGGCGCCGGAGCCACCGCCCTCGCCGGGTCACGCGGCGGCCCCGCCACGGTCCGCGCGGCCGTGGCTGCCCGGACGCGGGCGGCGCCGCCGGGGGTGGGCCCCCCGTCCGGCCGTCCGGGGATGGTCCCCACGTCCGGCCGTCCGAGGGACGGGTGTCCCCCGCGTGCGCCGGCCGGTCGTGGTGCGCCGTCATCGTCCGTCCCCCGGCTCGGTGCCGGCGGGTGGCACCGGCCGCAGCCGTACGGTCGCGTCGCTCCAGGCGCGGTGCGGGTCCGGCAGGTGAGGTTCCGGCGCGTACGCCGTGGGCGGCCTGTCCGGGAACACCCAGGCGCGCAGGAGCAGGAAGCGCAGCACGGTGGCGGCGAGGTTGGCGGCGATCAGCACCGCCAGCTCGGTGGAGTGGTCCGGGTCGGCCGCCGCCGCGTTCAGGGCGGCCAGCGATCCGCTGGTCAGGGCGAGGCCGATGCCGAAGACGACCAGCCCCTGCGCCTGGTGCCGCACGGCACCGCCCCGGCCCCGCACCCCGAAGGTCAGCCGCCGGTTGGCGGCGGTGTTGGCGACCGCCGAGACCAGCAGGGCGAGCGCGTTGGCGGGCTGGGAACCGGCGAAGAGGCGGAAGCCGCTGTAGAGCAGCAGGTAGAGGAGGGTGGACAGGACGCCGACGACACAGAAGCCGACGAGCTGCCGGGCCAGCCCCTGCGGGACGTCCGTCAGGTCCCGGTCGCGCGGATCGTCACCGAAGGGCCGGGCCAGCCGGTCCAGCGGCAGCGAACCGGTGGCCAGGGCCTTGCCGACCCGCCACACGCCCCTGAGGTCGTCGGTCGCGGTCGTCACGATGTGCACGGTGGAGTCCGGGTCGTCCACCCAGTCGACCGGCACCTCGTGGATACGTAGCCCGGCGCGCTCGGCGAGCACCAGCATCTCGGTGTCGAAGAACCAGCCGGTGTCCTCCACCAGCGGCAGCAGCACCTGGGCCACGTCCCGGCGGACCGCCTTGAAGCCGCACTGGGCGTCGGAGAAGCGGGCCTGGAGGGAACCGCGCAGGATGAGGTTGTAGGAGCGGGAGATGAACTCCCGCTTGGCACCGCGCACCACCCGTGAGCCGGGGGCGAGACGGGAACCGATCGCGAGGTCCGAGTGACCGGATATCAGCGGGGCCACGAGCGGCAGCAGCGCGTTGAGGTCGGTGGACAGGTCCACGTCCATGTAGGCGAGGACCGGGGCGTCGGAGGCGGACCAGACGGTCCGGAGGGCCCGGCCCCGCCCCTTCTGCTCCAGCCGGAAGGACCTGACCTCCGCGAGTTCCGCGGTCAGTCCCGCCGCCACGTGCGGGGTGGCGTCCGTGGACGCGTTGTCCGCGACCGTGATGCGGAACCCGTACGGGAACGTCCGGGTGAGGTGCTCGTGCAGGCGCAGGACGCACGGCCGCAGGTCCTTCTCCTCGTTGTGGACGGGGATCACCACGTCCAGGACAGGGGTACCGGCTCCTGCGGCCGGGAGGTGCTCCCGCGCCGGCAGGGAGCCGGGAGAAGAGTCGGTTCGCATGGAACGACTCTTCTCAAGCCCCCTGTCGCACCCGTGTGGTGACGCTGTGCCGGGCCTGTGAGTGCGTGCGCGCGTTCCCCGGAGCGGGTTGTGCGAGCCGCGCGGGTTGCACAGGTTGCACAGGTTGCGCGGGCCGCACGGGTTGCGCGGGTTGCGCGGGTTGCGCGGGCAGGCGCACGGTGAACACCGTCCGCCCCGGCACGCTGTCGACCGTCACGCCACCGCCGTGCGCGGCCGTCACGGCGTGCACGATGGCGAGCCCGAGGCCCGTCGAGCCGGTCGCGCGGGAGCGCGCGGAGTCGCCTCGCGCGAACCGTTCGAAGACGTGCGGCAGCAACCGGGCGGGGATGCCCGGCCCGTTGTCCTCGACGTCCACGCACAGCCACGCACCGCTGAACCGCACGCGCGCGGTGACGGTCGTGCCGGGCGGGGTGTGGTTGCGGGCGTTGCCCAGCAGGTTGACCAGCACCTGCTGGAGCCGGGCGGCGTCCGCCGGCACCGGCGCCGGTTCGTCGGGCAGGTCGAGCCGCCAGGTGTGGTCGAGGCCGGCCGCGCGGGCGTCGCTGAGGGCGTCCACGACGAGCGGTACGAGGTCGGTCTGCTCGAACCGCAACGGCCGCCCCGCGTCCAGCCGGGCGAGCAGCAGCAGGTCCTCGACCAGCAGGGTCATCCGACCGGCCTCGGACTCGATCCGGCCCAGGGCGTGCCGGGTGTCGGGACCGATCCGTTCCCCACCCCGGCGGGTGAGTTCGGCGTACCCGCGGATGGAGGCGAGCGGTGTGCGCAGCTCGTGACTGGCGTCGGCGACGAACTGCCGGACCCGCGTCTCGCTCTCCTGCCGTGCGTGCAGCGCTCCGTGCACGTGGTGCAGCATCCGGTTGAGCGCGGCACCGACCCGGCCGACCTCGGTGTGCGGGTCGCACTCGGACTCCGGGACGCGTTCGCTGAGGTTCACCTCGCCCGCGTGCAGGGGGAGTTCGGAGACCCGCGTGGCGGTGGCGGCGACCCTGCGCAGGGGGCGGGTGGCGACCTGGACGATGACGGTCCCGGCGAGACAGGCGGCGACGAGACCGGCGGCGGTGACGCTGGCTTCCACGAGGACCAGGGTGTTGATGGTGCCGGTGACGCCGGAGGCCGGGACGGCGGCGTAGTAGCCGTCGCGGTACTCCACTCGGTAGTCGCCGAGCCCGGGGACCTCGACGCTGTGCGCGTCACCGTCCTGGGGGACGGAGGCCAGCGCGGCGCGTCCCGCCTCGCTCAGGGAGACCGCCGTCGTCCTGCTGACGTCGGTGCTGTCGTCGTCCTCCTTGCCGTACTTGGCGTCGGCGACGACGCCGTCCCGTACCTCGGCGACGATCGTGCCGTGCGGCTGCGGCCCGTGCCTGACGAACTCGTCGAGGTCCATCCGCTGCGGGCCCCCGCCGCCGGCCTTGAACTCGCCCGGCGGTCCGAAGCCGGACACCCGCATCGCGACCTCGTGCAACTGCCCGTCCAGCTGCTCGTACAGGTGCGACCGCAACGCCACCGTCGTCACCGTCCCGATCACCGCGCACACGACGGCGATCAGTGCCACCGACGCGACGACGAGCCGTGTCCGCAGGGTCCGCGGCCGTCGTCGTCCCCGGCTCACGCCGCCGCGGGCTTGATCAGGTAGCCGGCACCGCGCCGGGTGTGGATCATCGGTTCGCGGCCGGCGTCGATCTTCCGGCGCAGGTACGAGATGTACAGCTCGACGACGTTCGCCTGGCCGCCGAAGTCGTAGGACCACACGCGGTCCAGGATCTGCGCCTTGCTCAGCACGCGCCGCGGGTTGCGCATCAAGAAGCGCAGCAGCTCGAACTCCGTGGCGGTGAGGTGGATGCCGTCACCGCCCCGGGTGACCTCGTGGCTGTCCTCGTCGAGGGTGAGGTCACCGACGACGAGTACGGAGTCGGAGCGCCGGTCGGCGGCGCCCGAGCGCCGGATCAGCCCGCGCAGCCGGGCGACGACCTCCTCCAGGCTGAACGGCTTGGTGACGTAGTCGTCCCCGCCGGCGGTCAGCCCGGCGATCCGGTCCTCGACCGCGTCCTTGGCGGTCAGGAACAGCACCGGCACGTCGGGCAGGTCGCGGCGCAGCCGCCCGAGCACGCTCAGCCCGTCCATGTCGGGGAGCATCATGTCCAGCACGACGGCGTCGGGCCGGAACTCCCGCGCGGCCTGCACGGCACCGTGCCCGTCCCCCGCGCTGCGGATCTGCCAGCCCTCGTAGCGCAGGGCCATGGACAGCAACTCGGTGATGGACAGCTCGTCGTCCACCACAAGCACCCGGACGGGGCTCCCGTCCGGCCTCAGCAGTTCGGTGCGCCCCTGGCGCGAGGTCGTCGTGGTCATACCGGACACGATGTCGGGGCGCTCTGAGAGCACTCTTTCCCCGAGCTGTGATTTGTCTGAGAAACCCACAGGGGCCTCTCAGGAACCTCCCCGCGGGTCGGCCACGGGGGAGGCGGCACCGGACACCGAGGCGAGGTCAGAACAGCCCGTCCTGTACTCCGGCCGCTCCTTTGAGCTCCCGCACGGGCACGGCACACGGCTCCCCCTCGGCGGACACCAGCTCCCACCCCGTCATCAACCGCGTGTCGAGGACGACCACCCCGCGCCCGGTCGCCAGGTGCAGGTCCGGCCCGGCGACCGCGACCAGCTCACCACCGATCGCCCCGCCCGCCACCAGCTCGACCACCTCGCCCACGGCGGCCGGCCCACCGTCCGGCTGCCCGAGCCCGAAGACGCGCGCGTGGTCCACCCCGCGGAACGGCTCCGGCGTCAGCGACTCCGGCCAGCCGCCGAGCCCCACCGCCTGCGCGTGCAGCTCCGCGATCTCGGCCGCCCGCTCCGCCTCCGACCGCGGCAGCCCGGCCCGCACCGCGCGCTTGTGGGCGTACGGAATCCGGTCGGGCACGCCGAGGGCGGCCCGCAGCAGCTCCTCGGTCCGCCGCGCGGCCATCAGCGGCCCGCGGCCCAGCCAGCTGAAGCAGACGGCCCCCTGCTCCAGCAGCCGGGCGCTCCCCCGTTCGTCCGCGGTGATCCCCACCTTGACGAGCCCCGGCCCGAACCAGGCCAGGTAGACGCGGTACGGCCGCGGATCGTCCGCGATCGTGTCGGCGGCCACGGAGTGCGCCCGGTCCAGCCGCGCGCACTCCTCGCACCGCGCCCCCGTACTCCGCCCCGGCACGACCGCCCCCACCGGACACCTGTGCCCCCGCGCTCCCACACACGTCCGCGCACCCCCCTCGGCGACCCCGAAGGCCACCCGCTTCCCCCGGGTCAGCGCACTGCGCCGCCCCCCGACCCACGTCAGCACGGGACCGTCCGCCGCCCACCGCAGCCCCGAGCACTTCCATGCCTGTGCCATCCCTGTCGAGCCTAGAGGGCACCACTGACAGTGTCCGGGCGGGCACTGACCTGTGGGTCAGTGCCCGCCCGGACGTACGGTATGGGCATGGCAGAAAGCGAAGCGATGTGCCCCGAGCGCCTGGTCATGGAGCACGTCACCAGCCGCTGGGGCACCCTGGCCCTGATCGCGCTGCTGGACCGCTCGTACCGCTTCAGCGAGCTGCGCCGGGAGATCGGCCGGGTCAGCGAGAAGATGCTGGCCCAGACCCTGCAGACCCTGGAGCGCGACGGCCTGGTCCACCGGGACGCCAAGCCCGTGATCCCGCCGCGCGTGGACTACTCCCTCACCGACCTCGGCCGGGAGGCGGCCGAGCAGGTCCGGGACCTCGCGCGGTGGACGGAGCGGCGGGCGGCGGCGGTCGAGAGGGCCCGCGAGGCGTACGACGCGACGAGGGCGTGACGCACCGCCACCCGCGGCGGCGTCACTGCTTCAGGACCGCCTCCATGACCTTCTTGGCGATGGGCGCGCCGAGACCGCCACCGGAGATGTCCTCACGGGAGATGTCCATGTCGGTCGGGTCGATGAAGACCGCCACCGCGACGGAGGACCCGTCTTCCTTCTTGCCGTAGGAGACGAACCAGCCGTACGGCACCTCGTCGGCCACGTTGACACCGCGCTGCGCGGTACCGGTCTTGCCGCCGACCGTGATGCCGCCGATCTGGGCGCGGCGGGCGCTGCCCTCCTTGGCGGTGAACTCCATCATCTCCTGGACCTTCTGCGCGGTCTCGGCGGAGACCGCCTCGCTCATCACCTTGGGTTCGGCCTTCTCCAGGGTGCCGAGGTCCGGGCCCTTGACCTCGTCGACGATGTAGGGCTGCATCAGCTTGCCGTCGTTGGCCAGCGCCGCGGTGACCATGGCCATCTGCATCGGCGTGCTGGTGAGGCTGCCCTGTCCCATGCCGGTGAGCGCGGTGCCCGGCTTGTCGAGGTCCTCGGGGTAGAGGCTCTTGGTGGCGAGCAGGTCGCCGAAGTCGTCGGAGTAGACGTCCTCGTTGAAGCCGAACTTCTCGGCCGTCTCGCGCATCTTCTCCTGGCCGAGCTTGGAGGCGGCGTCGAGGAAGACGTTGTTGCACGAGTGCTGCATCGCGACCTTCATCGAGGCCCGGCCGCAGACCGCGTCACCGGCCTCACTGCCGATCTTGTTGCGGGACTGCGGCAGCGGGTACGGAGAGACGGCGTCCGTACGGGCGTCGATGTCGGTGACGACCCTGTTCTCCAGAGCGGCGGCCGCGGTGAGGATCTTGAAGGTGGAGCCCGGCGGGTAGGTCTCGCGCAGCGCGCGGTTGGCCAGCGGCTTGTTCTTCTGCTTGTCGAGCGCCACGAACCGGTCGGACTCCTTGAAGGTGCTGCCCGCGAACGTCGACGGGTCGTAGGAGGGCGCCGAGACCATCGCCAGCACCTTCCCCGTCCGGGGGTCCAGGGCGACCACGGCCCCCCGCGCGCCCTTCAGGTCGGTCAGCCCGTCCCAGGCGGCCTTCTGCGCCTTCGGGTCGATGGTGGTGACCACCGAGCCGGCGCGCCGGCCCTCACCGCTGACGACGTCGGCGAAGCGCTGGAAGGCCAGCCGGTCGTCCTTGCCGGTCAGGATGCCGTCGTAGGTCTTCTCCAGCAGCGTCATGCCCTGGGCCTGCGACGCGTACCCCGTCACCGGCGCGTACATCGGCCCGTCGGTGTAGGTGCGCTTGTACTTGAGGTCGGTGCCCTTCACCTCGGTGGAGCCGGTGATGGCCCGGCCGCCGACGACGATGTCTCCGCGCGGGGTGGCGAACTGCTC
Source organism: Streptomyces sp. AC627_RSS907 (assembly GCF_019049165.1). Classification (NCBI taxonomy): domain Bacteria; kingdom Bacillati; phylum Actinomycetota; class Actinomycetes; order Kitasatosporales; family Streptomycetaceae; genus Streptomyces; species Streptomyces sp. AC627_RSS907. The sequence goes on along the minus strand of NZ_JAGMUE010000051.1, from coordinate 119,547 downwards.
GATCTGCACCCGCCGGTTCTTCGTGTCGGAGGCGAGCTCCGGGGCCCGGACGTACTGGAGCCAGTTCGCGCGGATCAACAGGCCGAGCACGAGCAGCCCACAGAAGATCGCCACGGCCCTCAGTGGCTTGTTCACCGGACGCCTCCGTCGTGGCTCGCCCGGATGGATATGGAGATCCGTCGTCGCAACATGCGCTCACCCTAGACACAGTGGCCGACCGCGATCACCCCGGCGCCGGAAAGCCGCAGGCCCCGTCGGTCTCTGACGCTTCCATCATGATGCCGGTACCGTGCCCGCCGACCGCCCGGGGGATGCGCCCACGGCATTCCCCGCACCCGGCGGCGCACCGGGTCAGCTGTAGACGTCCCGTCCGGGCGCGCACAGCGGGTCCTTCCGGGCCGCGTCGAGACGGACGAAGGTCGCGACCTCGCCGCCGTTGACCTGGATCACCCAGCAGAGCCGGTAGTGCCGCCGCAGGACCTCCCGCTTGGCGATCTCCGCAGGGCTGGCGTCCACCGGCTGCCCGGGACGGTCGCGGAGCACGTTGATCTCACGGTGCCGGAGCATGCGCCGCCGGATCGCGTCCGTACGCTGCTCGGAATTCCATGTTTCGCAGCCCCAACGACTTGGAGGGTGAGTTGTGAGTCGCCTCCACCAGAGCTGCCGTTCACCGCGTTCTACGGGGTCAGCCGAGGTAGGGCCGATCACGGTGCTCCAGGAAGTGACGGATCCGGAGCCGCTGCGTGTGGTGCATCGGCAGTTGAGTTATCTCTTCCGGCTGGACGAACCGCAGCTCCGTGGACTCGTCCGAGATCGCGAGCCGGCCCCCGACCACGCGGGCGGTGAAGCAGACGTTGAACTGCCTGCGCACCTCACCGTCCGAGTAGGCGATGACGTGGCGAGGGTCGGTGTACGTGCCCACGAGCCCGGTGATCTCTACGTCCAGGCCCGTTTCCTCCTTCACCTCGCGGACGGCCGTTCCCGGGAGTGAGTCAGTCATCTCCATGCCGCCACCAGGGAGCGCCCAAAGGTCGTTGTCCCGTCGGCGCTGGAGGAGCACGCGCCCTTCGTCGTCGGTAACCACGGCGGACGCGGCGACCACCAAGCTGTTCGGCTCAGGTGCCGCCGGGTCGTCGTAGTACTCGGTCCGTGCCATGATCACCCTTCGCTTACCGGCGTCGCGGTCTCCCAGACCGCGTCGAAGCTGCTCGCGTAGGTGTCGAACATGCCGCCCTCTCCACTGCGCCGCAGATGCCACACGGGAGCGCCGTAGGCGTTCACGCCCCAGACATGGGCATTGACCATTGCCTGGTCATCCGCACGGTAGATCGAGTTGTAGAGCGTGGTGGCATGGGTCCGTACCTCAATGCCAGGTACCCCAGTCAGGGGGCGGTAGTGCATGAGGGCGAGTCGACAGCGGGACTCGATCCCGTGGCCGAACCTCTCCTCCTTGCCGCGCTGTTGCACATTCGTGCTGTCCGGGTCGCCGATCGCGATACGGACCACACACCCGTCGGAAGCTCGCTCTCGCAGCAAGTCGTTGAGCCGCGGGTACGCCTCGTGCAGGAAGACGGCCGCGTACACCAACACGTCGATGCGCTCGCGGGCTTGGGTCAGCATGTCCACAAAGGTGGACACGGGGATGTCCGCCCGCTGGTCGTAGAGAGCCACAAGTTCCGGACTGACAGCGCGGGCGGGGCGTGCCTGCCGGAGCGCGGGCCATAGAGCGTGCACGTCTTCTCCTAGTGTTTCCGCTGCCAGCATGGCCGTGGCACGGCGCGGCGTACGCCCTAGGTTGGCCCATCGTTCAACGGACTTGGGATCGACTTCGACCTTGTCCGCAAGGGCGGCATACGTCCAGCCGCCGGCCGCCATGGCAGCACGTAACCTCTCGTTCGGCATCTCAATCTCTCCTAACACCCGGGGACGGCACCAGGGACGTTCTACCCGACGCGGGACGTCCCGAAGTGGGGTTTGTCGGAGGTTCCGACGTCCTGATGAGTGGCCGGATCCTCGTCCGCATGGCGAGCAACCAGCAGACCAGACCAGGCATCGGTGAATTGGCGAAGGACACCGCCAGGGGACGTATCGGTGTCGTCATGGGCGACGTCGGCGGCCGTGTGCGGATACGGCCGATCCGCGGCGGCACGGAATGGGATGCCATGCCGGACCACGTCGTGACGCCGAGTGCGCGGGAGGAACTGAGCGCACGTCTGGCCATCCGGAACGCCAACACTCGGGATGGGCTGTGATGCGCGCCATCGGCCGGTATGCGGGAGTCCTGTTCATCGTCATGATCAGCGGGTCGTGCGGCCTGGTGATCGGCATGGCTCTCGCCGTCGGCCAGTAGACCGGCCGCCCCGAACGGGTGCCAGCTCCCCGGCTCCCCGTCCCCGTTCGGGGCCGGCCTTCCAAGCCCGCCTTCTGGTCGTCCTTGAGCCGTGGCTCAGCGACCGATGCGGGAGGCAAGTGCCACGTACCGCCACAGACAAGGAGTACTCGCATGACGGCAACGGCGAACGACCAGAGGACCGGCCGCGCGGTGGCTGGTGAGGAGTTGTTCGAAAGCCTCGCCCACTTCGTGGTCGTCCACAACGGGCAGTCGCCCGAGCGTGCCCAGCGGATCGCGGACCAGGCCGTGGCCTTCTTGGTCACCGCTGCCACCGCCACCGTTCCCATGGTCCCGTCGGACGACGTGGACCTCGGGCTGCACGCGCTCATCCTGCACACGAAGGAGTACGCGTCCCTGTGCGAGCGGTACGCGGGCCGCTTCCTGCACCACAACCCTGCGCCGGGCGGCGGGGCCCGTGACCCGGAGAAGGTTGCCGCCTCCGCGCGCGCCATGAAGGCGGCCGGGTTCATGGTCTTCGACGACCTGTGGACCGTGGACGGCACCAACCTCGCGCAGTGCGACTCGGACTGCGGCCAGCCGTACGGTCAGGCGTAGCACACGACAGCAGCGACGCGGCCGACCACGAGTCGTGGCCGGCCGCGTTCGCCGGAACCGGAAGGAGAAGAGGCGTTGTCCGGGGCATCCCCTGAACTGCCGATCGTGGTGCTCGACGCCCTCATGCCCACGGCTCAGCGCCTGGTGGTGGACCGCCGGGGCTCCACGGTCTGGGACGTGGAGAGCCACCGGGGTCACTACGCCGTGAAGCTCGGCCATCCGATCGAGGCCACGGCCGACTGGCCCGCCCAGCCCTGGACCGCGCTCGCACCCGCACGCGAGGGGGCCGTGCTGCATCGCCTCGGTTTGGACGACTTGGCGTACGGCGAGTGGGAGCGCGGAACGTGGAACCTCCAGCCGTGGCACGAGGGGCCGAACCTCTACCGACTGTGGGAGCCCTGCCGCGCGAAGGACTCACCCGTCGAGCCGCACACCGGCGTCGCACTGGGCTGTGTCGAAGCGCTGGCCGAACTTCACGCCAAGGGCTGGGCACACGGTGACGTACAGCCCGCCCACTTCATCATCGGGCCGGAGCGGACGCACCTCATCGACCTCGCTCTTGCCCGGGGCGGGCACGTACCCGAGGGGTACGACTTCCCGTTCCGCGGCTGCCTCGTCCACTACGAGGCTCCGGAGATCGCCCGCAGCGTGCTCGCGACTGGAGAGGCCGAACCCACACAGGAAGCCGACATCTACGGACTCGGCGCGTCTCTCCTCATCTCCGCCACCGGGTGGCGAGCCATGGAGTATCCGGACGACGCTCCGCGCCCCGTCCAGAGAGAGGCAGTGGCGAACGGCAAGCGCCGACCTGTGAAGGCTCCCGGTCCGCTGGGCGAGCTGATCGACGCGATGCTCAGCCATACCCCACAGGACCGGCCAACCATCTACGAGGTGGGCAAAGCCCTGAGCTGACTCGAGTCGGACAGTTGGAGCCAGGAAGCAACGCGACCAGCGTCAGGGCCGGCGGAGCGGTGCGAAGACAAGGAGCGGCCGGAGCACAAGCGGCGCTGCGGCGGGCCGCATCGGCCTCCGGCGCGGTGAGCTGCTGGGCCTGCGCTGGTCGGGCGTAGGCCTTCACAACAGAGTCCTCACCGTCCGGCAGGCCCCGCAGCGGGGTCGGCGGCGAACATGATGCGCCGAGGGCGGGGGGATGGCGGCGGCACGGCTGAAGCCCGCGTAGCCGTCTAGCCTTGATCCGTGCAGCCCACCGCTGACGGTATATCGCGGCATCGCTGATCTTGGTGGGACTGAACCTCAACGCCACCGAAGACAACGATGCAGATCAGGACAGCCATGACGGCTTGGGTGACTACCGTCACGACCGACCTGGCCCATGCAGCTATCGCGGCTGCCACGATGGCGAGGGCTCCGACTCCGCCGACGGCAGCAAGGTAGTTCCACAAGGGGTCGGTCGTGACGCTCTTCGCTGGGTCGAGGTTGAACCCGGACAGGAACCAGAGTCCGAAGATCACCACAAGGATGATCAGCTCCAGGAACACAAGACCACACCCGGCTCCGATATCGGCACCACGGTCTGCACGGCGCCGCTGTCCGTGGCCAGTAGTGGCATCGAAGGCCGGCGGGGCAGCGGGCAGGTTCATACTCGCCACCATGCTCGCCTCTGCGAGGCTGGCGCATGAGTACGACTGCTCAGCTCCGCATCGGGTGAATCGAGAGATCCGCCCGAGCCGAGCCGGCTCCCCACCCGCGTCTGAGACGGTTACCGGCAAACACTGCCGTCAAGCCAAAGCCAGAGGCCCTGTGGATCACTCCACAGGGCCTCTGGTCTGCTGTGCACTCGGCAGGATTCGAACCTGCAACCTTCTGATCCGTAGTCAGATGCTCTATCCGTTAAGCTACGAGTGCTTGTGTTCTTCAGTTTTCCCGCCGCTCCCGGTCCTTTCGGCCCGCTCGCGGCGACAGGAAGAACATTACATGACTGCCGCCGTCATGTGAAATCCATTGGCCACACCCCTTGTGACCTGCGGAAATGCCACCCAGGCCGCTCGGGGGCGCCCCTCGCGTGCGTCCGTGCCCCGACAACACCGAAGCCCCGGCCGTGGGGCCGGGGCTTCGGTGATCGTGCGGAGGCGGAGGGATTTGAACCCTCGATGGGCTTTAAGACCCAAACCGCATTAGCAGTGCGGCGCCATAGACCGGACTAGGCGACGCCTCCAGACAACATCACCCCTCGCGTGCGAGCGCGAGTGGCGCGTGCCGATGATGACACAGTCGAGCGCGCTGTCACCAATCGACCCCTACGGTACTAGGCGGGCGGGCCGCAGGGCAAAGACGTTGCGGCGCGGCCGGTCGCGCAACGTCCGGCGGGCCGGCGCGTTAGTCAGGGCATGTCGAAAGTCACCCGCCTCACCGCCGCCCGCCTCCTCGGCGCCGCCGCCCTGTCCCTCGCCGCCCTCGTCCCCCTGCCCGCCGCGCACCCCGCGGCGGCCGCCTCGGGCGGTGACCACCTGACCGTCACCGTCCGGGACGCCGGCGCGGACGCGGACGGGACGTACGAGCTGTACTGCAACCCCGACGGCGGCAGCCACCCCGACCCGGCCGGCGCCTGTGCCGCCGTCGAACGCGACACGCAGTGGGGACAGGACCCCTTCGCGCCGGCCCCGAAGGGCGGCGTCTGCACCATGCAGTACGGCGGACCCGCCACCGCCCGGGTCACCGGCACCTGGGCCGGACGCCCCGTCGACACCACGTACGACCGCCGCGACGGCTGTGCGATCTCCCGCTGGGACCGCATGGTGCCGCTGCTGCCCGCGTTGGGGTCGGCGGGGCGGTCGTAGCCCGTCTCGTGCGCCTCCCGCGGGCGGCGCACGAGCACCCGGTCACACGTTCTGCGTCACTTCGTCGGACGACCTCCGCCCCATCCCACCCCGCCGGCCGGGCCCCAACCCTTAGACTCCCCCGCGTGACACTGCTGCGGGCCGGTTGGCAAGATGGTCCAGGCGTTCGGCAAGTGCGGTAACAGGAGGGAAGCGTCTCGTGAGCAGCAGGCCATCCCGAGGCGCTGCTCGCCTCGCAGCCATACTGGACGCCCTGCCCGACGCGTTGGTCCTGGTCAACGCCAACGGCACCGTCGTCAACGCGAACACCATCGCGCTGGAGGCCTTCGAGGCCCCGGGCACCGCGCTGGTCGGACGCGGGCTGCTGGACCTGCTGCCGCAGTTCGACTCGCGGCTCATCCCCGGGTCCATGCGGCGGCCCGACCACGTCGACCCCCGGGCGCGCACCAAGCCGACACGGATGGTCGCCCGGCGCACCGACGGGACCGAGTTCCCGGTCGAGGTCACCAGCGCCAACCTGGAGAACGGCCAGCAGGCCTACGACAGCTACGGCTACACCGGCGACGAGCTGCTGATGCTGGTCGTCCGCGACCTCTCCGGCACCGTCGACACCGAGGCCGAACTGGCCCGCTCGCAGCGGCAGACCGAGATGATCCTGCGGGCCGCCTCCGAGGGCGTCGTCGGCACCGACACCGACGGGCGGATCGTCCTCGTCAACCCGGCCGCCGCCCAGATCCTGGGCTACCGGGCCAGCGACCTCGGCGGCCGTGAGCTGCACACCCTCGTCCTGCACTCGCGGGCCGACGGCTCGCCCTTCCCGTACGACGAGTCCCCGCTCGCCGACACCCTGCGCTCCGGGCGCAAGCACCGGGTGCGCGGGCAGGTGGTGTTCACCAAGAGCGGCGACCAGGTGCCGGTCGACCTGACGACCGCGCCCGTGCGCGACGGCGACCAGCTCGTCGGCGCCGTGCTGACCTTCACCGACCGGCGGCCGTTCGACGCGCTCGCCAAGGAGCGGGAGGACGCGGAGAAGCGGCACGCCGAGGAGCTGGAGCGGCTCGCCGAGGAACACGCCTCCGAACTCACGGCGTTGCGCCGGCAGCACGTGACCGAGCTGGAGGAGCTGCGGGAGCAGCACGCGGAGGAGACCGCCGCGGACGCCGACCGCTACGCCGCGCTCGGTGAGCGGGAGAAGGACCGGTACGAGGCGATCGCCGCCCGGCACGAACAGCTGCTCACCCTCCTCGGCGACTCCCTGCGCGGGCCCCTGGAGGAGCTGCGCCAGGAGCTGGCCGCACTGGCCGCGGACGACGCCGGGCAGCTGTGGCCCGAGGCCAACCAGGTGCTGCACCACCTGTCGGCCGGTTACTCCCGCATCACCACGCTCATCGACAACGTCCTCGGCTACCAGCGCCTCGACGACGGCACGGAGAGCGTCGCCCGTACGAAGGTGATGCTCGACGCCGTCGTCGCCGCCGGTGTCGACGGGGCCGTCGAGCTGATCGGTCCGGGGCGGATCCAGTTCGCCGTCCACGCGCCGCCCATCGAGGCCGAGGTGGACCCCCGGCTGCTGGCCACCGCGCTCGCGCATCTCGTCGCGGACGTGGCGGGCGTCGACGCCACCGGCAACTCGCCCGTGTCGGCGACGGGCGGATACCTGGACAACACCGTCGTGGTGGCGGCGGCGCAGCGCGGCGCGGTCGTACGCATCGAGGTACGCGGGCCGTACGCCGGAGGCGACCCGGTGCACGAGCCGATCGTGCGCGGGATCGTCCGGGCGCACGGTGGCGTGCTGCAGACGCACGAGGTGCCGGGCATGAGCGGCAGCGCGTACGTGCTGGAGGTGCCGATCGGCGGTGGGGCGGGGGCCGTCGCGGCCCAGGCCCCGGCCCCGGTCCCGGCTGCCGCCCTCCCCCCGGCCACCGGGGCCGACAGCGGCGCGGACGCCGCCCCGGGCGTGGGCGACGCGCTCGCCGTTCAGGAGCCGGCCCCCGGCGGCGGGCGGCGGCGTGCCCGGCGGGTGTCCGTCGACGCGTTCCTGGAGAGCGAGGTCGCGGGCGCGGCCGGCGCGGCGGGGACGGACGCCGACGGGGCCTCCGGTCCCGAGGGCGAGGGTGAGGGCGTCGCGCCGACCGGGCGGCGCAGGCGGCGTGCGGCTCAGCTCCAGGCTCAGGGCGCCCCGGAAGAGGCGCGGGGGGCGGGTCCGCTTCCGGTTCCCGCGCAGGCGGCGCCGGGCGAGGGGTCCGGTGGCACCGGTCGTCGGCGCGGGCGCCCCGAGGACGACGCGGAGGCCGCCGACGCGGGCGTACCCCAGGGAGCGGGCGCCGGGGTCTCCGAGGGCGCCGTCGTCATGTCCGGCGAGAACTCCGGCGGTGCCGCGGCCTCCCACACCGGGCTGGGCGGGACCGTGCCGCCGCAGGGCGTGCCCGCGCCGACCGGGCGCCGTGCCCGGCGGGACGGCGGGGAACAGCACGCGCTGCCCCCGGCGCTGCCCACGCAGGCCGGCGAGGCGGACCCGGCCGACGCGTCCCGGCCGACCGGGCGCCGGCGGCGCGCCCTGGCCTCCGCGAACGAGCGTGCCGCCGCGCAGGAAGCGGCTCCGCGTCAGGTGTTCGCGCTGCCGCCCGCCGACGCGGACCGGCCGTCCGACGAGGCGGCGGAAACCCACGGGACCACCGGGGCCACCGGGACCACCGGGGCCGTGGCTCCCACGGCTCCCACGGCACGGGCCCAGGTACCCGGGCCTGCCGTTTCCGGGGATGCCCTGCTCGACGACGGCCGGCACGACGCCGTGCCGCACGACCAGGCCGACGACCACACCCCGCCGCAGCCGCACCCGGCGGAGGCACCCACGGGACGCCGCCGCCGAGCCGGGGCGCCCCAGCCGACCGAAGCGGTGCCCGACCCTGCGCCTGCCCCCGCGCCCGGTCCGGGGGTTGCGGGGCAGGGCGCTCCCGCGCAGGAGGTTCCGGTGCCGGGGGCTCCGGTGCCGGGGGTTCTGGTGCCGGGGGCTCCGGGACAAGGCGGGGCGGTGCCGGGTGGTTCGATGCCGGGCGTTCCCGTCCAGGGAGCTCCCGGGCAGGGCGCTCCCGCGCAAGGGGGCTCGACACCTGGGACTCCGGGACAAACCGGCCCCGTACCGGGCAGCCCGATGCCGGGCGTTCCCGTCCAGGGAGCTCCCGGGCAGGGCGCTCCCGCGCAAGGGGGCTCGACGCCAGGAACCCCGGGGCAGGCCGGGCCCGTGCAAGGTGACGGCCCGACGCCGGGCGCTCCGGCACCGGGCGCCCCCGTGCCGGCGCACGGCACCGTGGGGCAGGGCGTCCCCCTTCCCCCGCAGCCCCCCGCCGGCCAAGGCGACCCCGCACACAACACCGCCGCCCAAGGCGCACCCGCCCCCGCGCACAACACCGCCGGCCAGGGCGTACCCCTCCCCGCACAGCCCGCCGTAGGCCACGGTGCCCCCGTGCCCGCCCAGGGCACCGCGGGCCAAGGCGTGCCCCTTCCCGCCCAGCCCGCCGCCCCGGGCGTGCCCGCTCCGGGGGCCGCACCCGCGCGGCCCGTCGTTCAGGGCGGGGCACCCCGGCCCGCCGAGACCGCCGGGCCCGGCGGCACCGCGTCGCCGGCGACCGCGGGGCAG